>DSBF01000402.1 GCA_011049495.1 Ignavibacteria bacterium | reverse complement strand
ATATAAAAGATCGTTCCTATAAGATTACCTTCAAGAAAAGTAAACGGGCAAAACGAATTCAGTTAAAAATCTATAAAACAGGTGAAATTTTTTTAATAGTTCCATACCGATCAACATATGAGCAGGGTAATAATTTTTTAATGAAATCGATTTCTTGGTTAGAAAAAAAGGTCGATAAACTTGATTTTAATACCGAGAAATTAAGATATTTTGGTGAGGAAATAGAAATTAAATATTCTTCAAGTAATGAAGTTTCTTTTTTTGCTCCTTCATTTATTGATCGTCAGTTTTCCATACCTTGCGGTAATAATCTGCATTTCAAAAATTGCTACAATGAATGGTTGTTTTTGAAAGCTAAAGAGTATATTCCCAAAAGGGTTAATGAGCTGGCAAAGCTTTACGGGTTCTCGTATAATAAAGTTTCGGTAAAAAGATTAAAATCGAGATGGGGGAGTTGTTCTACCCAAAAAAATCTTTCTTTTAATTATAAATTGTTGTACTTTAATACTAAGATTATTGAATACGTTATTGTTCACGAGTTATGTCATCTAAGTCAATTGAATCATTCAAAGAAATTTTGGAAGCTTGTTGAACAAATAATACCGGATTACAAGATTTACAAAAACAAACTATCATTCAACAATATGTAGGGGAGAAGTAAAATGGAAAAAGCAAGAACAGATTTAGCTCTCGATCTTTGGACTCGGTTATCAAAAGCTCACGACAAAGTTCGTAAAGAGCAAATGAAACAAATGGCACAAGAAAAGTTGACTGCACCTCAGTTCAACGTTCTTGAAGTTCTCGCCAGAAGAGGTCCAATTCCACTGAAAAGAATCAGCGAAGAATTGATGGTTACCGGCGCTAATATTACCTGCGTTGTTGATAACCTGGAAAAAGAAGATTTGGTTTTGCGTGTTCACTCTAAGGAAGATAGAAGAGTTATTAACGCCGAATTAACCGAAAAAGGACGAACTAAAATTAATGCTATTCTTCCTGAGTATGCACGTCAAATGGCTGAACTTACTAGTGTACTTTCGGAAAGTGAACAACGTCAGTTAGCGAGCTTGTTAGAAAAGCTGAACTAATTGATTTGTTAAATTTCCCTCCTAAATTTAAGGGCTATCCATTCATTTAATTTTTTTGTTTGAATGAATCGGAAGCCCTTTTTTGTATAAGCGGATTTAATATCTTCCTCATCATGAACTAAAAGACCCGATAGAATTAAATCACCGGAATTAGAAATTTTTCTAGAAATATCATCAGCTATTTCAATTAGAATGTTTTTATTGATGTTTGCTAAAATCAAATCAAAATCAGTTTCACTAATAGAATTGATTTCCCCTAATTTTGCTTGAACGATATTTTCGACATTGTTTGTTTTAATATTTTCGAGCCCGTTTTCAAGACACCACTCATCATTATCAACAGCGATTACAGTATCGGCTCCCATTTTTGCTGCTGCAATTGCAAGTACGGCGGTACCGCTTCCAACATCCAAAACTTTTTTATGACTATCATAGGTTTCTTCTAAAAGTTGAAGAACAAGTTTTGTTGTTTCATGTTCGCCAGTACCGAAAGACATTTTGGGGTCTATTGTAATCACAAGTTTATCGTTTTCATTTTCAACTTTTTTAAAAGACGGTTTGATTATAATTTTTTCGGTTACTTCAATCGGTGAGAACTTTTTTTCCCATTCTTGATTCCAATTTATTTCTTCAATTACATCCGATGAAATTTTGAAACTCTCAATTAAATTTTCTTTCACAAGTTTTCTTAATTCATTAGATAAAATTTCCTCGTTAAGATTATTTTGTTGATTAGCATAAACTGTTAAAAAATTTTCGTTTTCCGTTATTCCTTCAATATCTAAATTCCACAACAGACCCGAAATTAAATCAACATTATACGGGATGGAGGATACAATAAATACGCTGTGTGTTTTCATTTATAACCTGCGAGTATATTACAAATTTTATCTTGGATATTTCTTGCTATTCTTGCCGAGCCCGCAAAATTTTGAATTAGAATTGAGAATGCAAATAAGTTTTCATTTTCTGTTTTAGCATAACCGGAAAGTGTGCTTACACCGCTTATAGTTCCGGTTTTTGCATAAATTGAATTATAAGCTTTATTATTTCTCATTCTTTTTTCTAAAGTTCCATCAACACCGGCTATTGGTAACGAATCGAAAAAGTATCCATAAATTGAAGGATATTCGAAGTAAATATATTTCAACAAATCTACAATTAACGAAGAAGAAATTAAATTGTAATGCGATAAACCGGAACCATCAGCAAAAACAAAATCTTTTGGTTTTCTCCCAAGTTTAATAATCAAGCTATCGATTAATTGTAATCCTTTTTTTGCCGAAGCAGATGAATTAAAATATTTTCTGCTTAGTTTTCTTAATAACATTTCAGCACATAAGTTATCGCTTTCTTTATTTGTTTCTTTTATTACTTCAAACAGATTTCGATTAAAATGGTATAAAGTATCATATTCGGTTTTTTTGTATAGAATGTTAAGTTGACCGTAAAATGAAATGCCGTTTTCTATTAATCTTTCAGAAAGGAGATGTAGAAAATATAAGTGCGGATATTTTATATTAACTTTTACCGAATCGATTCCTTTCTTATGTGAAATATCACCTTCAAGAAAAACATGATTTCTTTCGCCAAGCCAGTCACGTGTAATTTTTATATTTGATGTATCTTCGCTTGTTGTTATTAAATTATTTTCGAACGTATAGTAACTGGATTCAGGTTCAAATTTAACTGCTGCAATTTCACCGATTCCTGCGGGTTCATAATATATTATAAGAGAATTTCTATTGATGTTAAGTGAAGAAAGGTACGGCATATAACTATTCGGGTTATCATCCCACATCCAGCCTCTGCCGAAATAAAGTGAATCATTATTTGATATATCGGCAAACAAATTTCCGTTTATTTTCTTTATTCCTTTTTCTTTAAGTATGACGACTATTGAATCCAAATCCGTATCGATAAATAACGGGTCAAATCCCCCTTGAACAATTAAATCACCATTAAGAACCGAATCACTTATTGAGCCTGTATAAAGAAAATTTGTTGTGAACTTTTCATCAATACCTAAATAAAGTAGTGAAGCTGCTGTAGTAAACAATTTCATGTTTGATGCCGGGTGAAGAAGTAAATTTTCATTCTTACGAAAAGCATATTCCCGGTTAGTTAAATCATAAACATCAACCGAAATTTGAGATGATTGAAATAAACTATCTTGTAAAATTTCTTCAACCCGGTTTGAGAAGTTTTGTGCATCTAATTTGAAGGGAAGAAAATGTATGAGCGTGAAAAATATTAAAAGAATCTTCTTCATTAAAAATAAGCTCTTTCTCTAAACTCTACACCGATTTCTTCGGTAACTAATTTTGTGGCTTTTTCCTTATCAACTTCATCTATTCCAACGATTGACATTACAACATGGGTAAACTGTTTTGCTTTTTTTGCAAAGTCCAACATTTCGGAATGCATCTCCGGTCTAACTCTCATCAATTTTGAATATTGCTCGGGATACACAGAATTCAGACTGACGGAAACTTTATCTATCAGACCTTCGAATTCCGGAGTAATGTCTTTCCGGTTTATTACATTCCCATGACCATTTGTGTTAAGTCGGGTTTTACCGCCGTTATCTTTCACATATTTTGCAACCTCTTTAACAACATCCCATCTTATCGTCGGTTCACCGTAACCGCAGAAGACAATTTCTTTATATTTTTTCGGATCACCGATTTCATTTATATAAACACTTGCATCAGGCTCTTCAGATTTTTTCATTTTAAGTATATATCCGTTAACTTCGGCGGTAGTTTTTCTTTTACAAAAAACACAATCAGCGTTGCATCTATTTGTAACGTTAATATAAAGCGAATCACCAATTTCATAAGTAAATATTAATTCGGAATTTTTTCCTATCCCGAAAAGTTTATAAGTATTGTATGAAGTAATTTTTGCAAGTTCGTCTAAACTCACGTTATGAATCTCGGAAATTGTATCTGCAATAATTGGAATATAAGAAGGCTCATTTCGTTTACCTCTATAAGGAACAGGAGTCATAAAAGGTGAATCTGTTTCTAATAATAAATATTCCGGTGGAATTGATTTTAATATTCTTCTGATATTATCAGCTTTTTTAAATGTAACATTGCCCGGGAAAGAAATAAAATGATCCATTCCAATCAATTCTTTTGCATCTTGCTCTGAACCGGCAAAGCAATGAAACTGAGCACGCAAAGATGTATCGGCATATTCACGAATAATTTGCATTATATCATCATTAGAATCACGGTTATGAATAATTACCGGTAAATCCAACTTTAATGCTAATTCAATTTGAGCACGAAAAGCTTTTAACTGAATTTCACGAGGTGAAAAATCATAGTAATAATCTAAACCGATTTCTCCTATTGCAACAACTTTTTTATTCTTCGCCAAAGTTTCTATTTGATTTATTAGATCATCATTCCATTCTTTTGTTTCATGGGGATGAACACCAACGGCAGTGTAAATCATTTCATATTGCTTTGAAAGTTCGATTGCTTGAATTGATGTCGGTATATCGGTGCCCGGGACTAATATTGCATCAACTCCGGCATTTTGTGCTCGTTCAATTATTTGATCTAATTCTCCGTTAAAATTTGGGTAGAATAGATGTGCGTGTGTATCAATGTACATTTGTGAGTTCTTTTTTTATTAGAGTTTGTTTGTAGGAAATCATTCAATTATCCCCATTTCAATTGGAGTTTCTTGAATTGATTTACAAATATTTAATACTTCGTTAACATTATCTTGCGAAACGATTGCAACTAAACCGATACCGAGATTAAAAACCTCTCGCATTTCATCTTCAGGTACTTCTCCTGTTTTTGCAATCAATTCAAATATTGGTGGAATTTTCCATGCCGACCAATTAATTTTTATTGAGAGCTTATCTGGAACAACACGTTTTGTATTCCCTATTATACCTCCGCCGGTTATATGTGAAAATGCATTTACCTTACTTTTGATTTTTGATATAAGAGTTAAATATGATTTGTGAATACGAAGTAGTTCTTCACCAATTGTAAGCTCAAGGTTATCAACTTTTTCGTTTACATCATATTTCTCGAATAAAACTTTTCTTGCCAAAGAGTAACCATTTGTATGAAGCCCGGTAGACTTAAATCCTAAAAGAACATTTCCTTTCTTAACTTTACTTCCGTCAATTATTTCTTCTTTTTCAACAACTCCGACAATCGTTCCCGAAATATCATATTCATCCTCGGAATAAAGTCCCGGCATTTCAGCAGTTTCACCACCGATTAATGCAACATTGTTTTCTTTACATGCAATAGAAAATCCTTTGATTATCTGTTCGGCTTTGTCGGGGAAAAGTTTTCCGAAAGCGAGATAATCCATAAAATAAAGAGGTTTTGCCCCGCACACAGCAATATCATTTATGCAATGATTTACTAAATCCTGCCCAACTGTATCATGTTTGTCCATCATGAATGCGACTTTTAATTTTGTACCTACACCGTCAACACTGGAGACAAGAACAGGATTTTCAAATTCATTCTTATCAAATTCATAAAATGCACCAAAATGCCCGATTCCCGTTAATACATTTTTATTGAAGGTAGATTTTGCGTAATCTTTTATTCTTGATACCGTTTCATCTCCGGCTTGAATGTTAACACCGGAAGTTTTATAATCAATTGCCACCCTTACTCCATTTTGTTTAGTAAGCAAAGATATAAACCTGTTTTGATAAAGTGAAACTTTAGTTTGTTAATTGTTGTAGGAGGTCATAAACTATTTTAATGCATTAATTTACTATTAAACGAATCCGTGAAAAATTAAAGTATTTTTAATAAATTTGTGGTTCACTTTGATATGTGTTTATAACTCAGAATGGAAAATTACGAATTAACAGATCGTGAAAAATCTATATTACGTTATGTAATTCACCAGTTTATTTTAACTGCTAATCCTGTCGGATCACGTAATATTGCGAAAAAATATGATGTTGGGCTTTCTCCGGCGAGCATAAGAAATATTATGTCTGATTTAGAGGAAAGCGGCTTTTTGAATCATCCGCATACTTCTGCCGGGCGAGTACCGACCGATAAAGGATATCGTTTTTATGTTGATTCGTTGATGGACCCGCCGGTGTTAGATGTAATACAGAGAGATTTAATTGCTCACGGATTAGAATCAAGTAAAGGAGAAACAGAAGATTTATTAAAGTTGACTTCAGTAATTTTAAGTAATTTAACAAATCAATTAGCGCTTGTTACTTACCCTAAATTTGAACAAGCCATACTACAAAAAATCCAACTTGTTCAGCTTTCTTCAAAAAGAATATTGGTAGTTGTTTCGGTTGAGTCAGGTTTAGTAAAAACAATTACACTCGAATTAACAATAGAAATTAAGCAAGAAAATCTTCATAATGTTCAAAGTTTTTTGAATGAAAGATTGGCGGGATTAAAATTTGCCGAAATAAGAAACACAATTAAAGAACGAATTAAAGATTACAATAGTGATGACGCTAAACCGATTATTCGTGTATTTTTAGATTCTGTCGATCAAATATTTGCTGATAATAAACTTCAAGAGAAATCGTATTTAGCAGGAACAAAAAATATTCTAACGCACCCCGAGTTTGAAGATCATGAGCAGTTGCAAGGCGTAATAGAGTTAATTGAAGATAAAGATATTATTATACACTTGATGGATACTAAAAGAAGCGGAAATGCTGATAATGTTTCAATAACAATCGGCTCGGAAAACATAGACACAAAATTTTCGGAGTACAGTTTTATTGCTAAAGAATATAAAGTTGGCGAAGCAACCGGTACACTTGGAATTATTGGTCCTAAAAGAATGGAGTATTCAAAAATTGTTGCCGCCGTTGTATATATTGGTGAACTACTTTCTGAAGAATTAAAAAAATAGTTGAGGTAAATGAAATATGTCAGACAAGAAAAAGCAATCTGCTGAAAAACAAAATCAAGAAGAAATGAAAAAAGATGAAACAAAAATAGAGATTGAACGAGAAACTAATTCGCAACAATCTTTAGAAAATGAAGTTGAAGAAAAATTAGAACATATTGATGAATACGAATCGCGTATCGAGGAATTAACCACAGAAAACGAACGACTTCGTGATCAATTGCTGCGAAAAGCTGCTGAGTTTGAAAACTATAAACGAAGAACGGAAATTGAAACTTCTAATTTTCTTAAATATGCCGGTGAATTTGTTGTTACAAAAATGCTTCCGGTTTATGATGACCTGCGAAGATCTTTAGAACATGTCGATTCAAAAAACAGCGAGTCATTTAAAAAAGGAATTGAACTTGTTTATGAAAAATTTACTCGGGTCTTAAAAGAAATCGGTGTTTCTAAAATTGAAGCTAAAGGAAAAGAATTTGATTTTAACCTGCACGAAGCATTAATGCAGAAAGAAGTTACGGATATTCCACCTCATACGGTTATCGAAGAAATTGATCCGGGATACATGTATAAAGATAAAGTAATTAGACACACAAAAGTTATTGTAAGTCAAGCTTCTTCGGCATCAGCCGAAGAAAAGAGCGAAACACAAAAGGATAATAATGAGTAAACGTGATTATTATGAAGTACTCGGGGTTGATAAAAACGCTTCAAACGAGGAATTAAAAAAAGCATATAGAAAACTTGCACTTCAATATCATCCGGATCGAAATCCGGACGATAAAGAAGCCGAAGAAAAATTTAAAGAAGCCGCAGAGGCGTATGAAGTTTTGAGCAATTCCGAAAAGAGAACTAAATATGATCGATTCGGTCATAATGGTTTGCGAGGCGGGCAAGATTTCCACGGCTTTTCAGATGTTAATGATATCTTTAGTCATTTCTCCGATATATTCGGTGGTTCGTTTGGTGGGTCATCTATTTTTGACGATTTCTTCGGCGGCGGAAGAACATCTTCGCGTTCCAGGCAAAGATCATCAGGCACACCCGGTACTGATTTAAAAGTAACTTTGAAATTAACACTCGAAGAAATTGCAACCGGTACAACTAAAAAAATCAAGTTGAAGAAATACAACAAATGTAATACCTGCAACGGAAGCGGTGCTGAAGATTCAAATTCATTCCGTACCTGCTCGGTTTGCAATGGCTCCGGTGAGATCAGGCAGGTTTCACGCTCAGTTTTTGGACAATTTGTTAATATAGCTCAATGCAGTAATTGCAATGGAACCGGAAGAGTTATTTCGAAATTCTGCAGCACATGTTCAGGTGAAGGTCGTGTTTATGCTGAATCCACAATAAGGATTAACGTGCCTGCCGGTGTTACTGATAATAGTTACATGACTTTAAGGGGAGAAGGTAACGCCGGAAAAAACGGGGGCCCGGCAGGTTCTGTGATCGTAATATTCAAAGAATTGGAACACGAATACTTTGAGCGTGACGGCGATAATGTTATTTATGATTTATTTATAAGTTATCCGGAAGCAGTTGTGGGAACCGAAGTTGAAGTTCCGACGCTGAACGGAAGAGCCAAATTAAAAATTGAACCCGGTATTGAATCCGGTAAATTTTTGAAAATGCGTGAAAAAGGAATTCAGCATCTTAATAGTCACGGCGCAGGTGATCAATTGGTAAGAATAAATATTCATGTACCAAAAAAAGTTAACTCAAAAGAAAAAGAACTGTTAAAAGAATTACAGCAGATGCCCAATATTAAAGTTCCCCAATAATCAAAAGGAACAATTGGACGTTTTGAGAGAAATTATTAAAAAAATCGGGTTAACCAGCACAGAGTTTACTATATTTTCTTTCTTGATTGCTGCTTTATTAACGGGCGGAATATTAAATTTTCTTAAGTATTCTCCTAACGAAAGTGAATCGATTGTTTTTGATTATACTGAAACCGATAATTTGTTCGATTCTTTGTCAATTAGTCTCGAAAATGTAGAAAAAAGAGTTGATTCTAAGCAGGAACTTTTAGATTTTAGTGTCGATAAATCTTCAAGTAGCGATACAAAAAATAAAGAGCTTCTTGAAAAAAGTATTAACATTAACACTGCCGATATTGAATTGCTCATTAAATTGCCTGGCATAGGTATTAAGACAGCAGAAAAAATAATTGAGCTAAGAAACTTCAAAGGAGGGTTCAGCAATATTAACGAACTACTCGAAGTAAGAGGAATCGGCGAGGTTAAACTGGAAACAATTAAAAAATATCTATACATCGCTAAGTAACAGTTTCTTAAATCCGGCGGAGGAAAAATGAGTTCTAAGAGTGAACCCTGGTATGTGCATGCGATTTTGTATGTCATTATAATTGCTTTAGTTTATGTGTTAATTCAAGTTGCAATAATCGGTCCTACTCAAGTTATTGAACAGGAAGAATACTGGAGAACCGAATCACGAGCAAGAATGCTTAACTTAAGAGAAGCTCAAATTTTATGGAAGGATAGATACGGTAATTATACCGATAATCTTGAAAATCTTATTTCTTTCGTTAAGAACGATACTACAATTGCAAATTTGAAAGATCAAGTTGATTCATTAAGCGGCAGATCTAAATATCCTTTTAAACCTTTGATAAGCGGACCGTTTGACCCTGATTCACTATACTGGGCTCCTAAGTCTCATTCGTACTATTTATTAAAAGTTGATACAACAGTTAATTTCGATACGGTTGTTAATAGAAGAGGTAATATAGTAAGGATAGATACACTAACCGAAATTGGAAAAAGATATTTACTTGAAGACCCCGACGGATTCGGAAAGATTGGTGACTTAACCAGCGATGCGTTGATTAACACGCCGTCTTGGGAATAATAATGCAATGCCATTGTTTGAAAATCATGTTGGTGTATCGCTTAGCCTTGATAAGATAAGATTAGTTGAATTAGTTTATTCGGATAACGAATTTGTTTTGGAGAATGTTGATGAAGAAAGTTTTGAAGATAAATTAAATATTTCTTCAATTGATAAAAACTTTTTTAACATTCTCCAAAAATCCTTTCTCGAAATAACTACACGAAGAGCCTTAAAATCTAAAAATATTTCATTCAGTCTCGATCCCGAGTTTTTTAAACTCTTTAAAGTACCATTCGATAATACTCTTCTCCAGAAAGATCTTTCGGAACATTTGAAGTGGGAATTCACAAAACTTCACCCGAAATTAAGTGCAGATGATTATTTATTACAGAATATTGAATTAAAGAAAAGAGAAAATTTCCCGGTTAATTTTACCGTTGTTCTTTGTTTGAATAAAAAGTACGTCGAAGCTATACAAAGGCTTTGTAAATCAAATGAGCTTATACTCAGGTATGTTGATTATTCTCATACATCGGCAGATGTGCTTCTGAGATTTAATAAATCCTTGAAAGGACTGAATGGATTGAGTATTTATAAGTCAAACGAAAGTTATTCTTTTACATTATTAGATGATTATAAACCTGCGGAATTGATAAAAAGAAAACTAATAGATAACAAGTTGCCTATTGATGAAATCAAAAATGAGCTGAGTACAATAATGGTTAATCATCCGGGGTTAAGCAGTTTTCTATATGCTTTTATCTCTGGTGTAAATATTGACCAAAAAGAAATTGACGAGATGAATAATTCCCTAAATATAAAATTCAAACGCAAAAATCCTTTTAACGAAGTCAAATTAAGTGACGAGATAAGCAGTTTAACAGGATTAATAGAAAATCCAATCGAATATACTCCTGCAATTGGAATTGCTTTGAGACTTTTTTAATGAGAATTATTTCCGGTAAATATAAAAGCCGATCTATAAAAGCTCCGAATTCAAAATTTACCAGACCCACAACAGATTTAGTTAAAGAATCGCTTTTCAATATTCTCCAGAACAGAATTGATCTTGATGGTATAACAGTACTTGATATTTATGCCGGTTCCGGTTCACTTGGATTAGAAGCACTAAGCAGAGGTGCTGATGAAGTCCATTTTGTTGAAATGAATTTTTCTGTTTATAAAGTTCTACTTCAAAATATAAAGAGTTTGGAAGCAGAAAATTCATGTCGAATTTATAAAAAATCTGCTTTGAAATTCACTCTAATTAAAGAACATGAAAACTATGATTTAATATTTGCCGATCCTCCATTTTTTGAATATGATATTCATGAAGTCTATAAAAACATAATTGATAACGGTTTTCTAAAAGACGGCGGAATATTTATAATTGAAAGATCAATTCAAACCGAGAAAAAGGATATTGAAGCATTTGGAATTCAGCCATATAAGAAAATCGGAGATAGTTTAATCTATTGGTTTGAAAAGTAATTTTCATTTTTTAACTTGGAGCAAGTTTAATTAAATCATTTTTATCTTTTTTTTACAAAACTAATTGTTGATATGAAGAAAGTAATTTATCCCGGAACCTTTGACCCGGTTACTAACGGTCATATAGACGTTGTAAGAAGAGCAATAGAACTTTTTGATAAGGTAATTGTTACTGTTGCACAGAATCCTTCAAAGACTTGTCTTTTCAGTACAGAAGAAAGAGTTGAAATGCTGAAAGAAAGTTTAACAGATTTTAATAATGTTTCTGTTGATTCCTTTAATGGATTGGTAGTTGACCATGCAAAAGAAGTTGGAGCAATTGGTATTATAAGGGGACTTAGAGCGGTAAGTGATTTTGAATATGAATTTCAAATGGCATTGATGAACAGAAAACTTAATGATGAACTTCGCACCATATTCTTAATGCCGCACGAAAAATATACTTATTTGAATTCTACAATAATTCGAAATCTTGCAGCATTTAAAAGCGATGTAAGTGATTTTGTTACGCCATTTGTAGCGAAGAAACTACGAGAGAAGTTTAATTATTAAGTCACCTTACGCACAAACATTGAAGGTTGCTTGTTTTTAACCTTCAATGTTGCATTAATAGGCTAAAATTAAGTTACCTGAAAGGTCTGAAAACAGTAACTTTTAAGGTAATAACATCTT
>DSBF01000195.1 GCA_011049495.1 Ignavibacteria bacterium | reverse complement strand
GTTTTCAGACCTTTCAGGTAACTTAATTTTAGCCTATTAATGCAACATTGAAGGTTAAAAACAAGCAACCTTCAATGTTTGTGTGTAAGGTGACTAGAGTCTCCTCCAAAAAGTCGGTTTTGGAATAATTTTTCAAAACTGACAATTTATTTTTGCTGTTAAAGTATTTACTCGATTTTATCTTCTATTTATCAGTATTTGTTAAATTTTATTTATCCCTTACTGTTTTAATCAAAAATTCAGAATAAACACGTCATTGTCCGCTTTGCGAGATTTTCAATTTGTTAACTTTTTGCTAAATGTCTATATATTCTTCCAAAGTTGATAGAGATTGCCATAGAGAAGGCAAAGAGTACCGTCTTAAAATATCCGCGCACTTTTAACTTACCGTTATTAAGCTTTCGCTTAAATTCTGCTACGGTGGCTTCTACATTATTTCTTAGTTTTCTTCTCTCTTTTGGTATTTGATTTATTGAGTTATGCCTTTTGTTCTTCAGGTAATCTTCTTCTGTAAAATTATATGTTCTGAAATGTTTGTTTTTTATTGTAGGGCATTTACTTGATAATTGACAATTATTGCAAATCGATAATTCAAATTCCGCTTTATATTTTTTGGCGCTTAGTACCGCCTCTAGACTTTGGCAAGGACAACTGACTTTATATCGGTCTTCTTCTTTTTTTGTTATCGTTATTGATACTTCTGCTTTACGTCCCTTTATTGCTGTTTGTACCGGTGTGATTTCTAATTTCTCGAACTTCTTGTCGTTATCTTCACTTCCATAAGCTCCGTCAAAATGTAGTTCATCTAAATCCGGTGTTTTTTCTTTTAGTCTGTCGATTCTCTCGTTTAATATTTTCTCATCGTTGATATTGTTTGCTTTTACCGATACATCATTTATCAATTCTATTTCATTCTCCGGGTTTACTGTCTCTGCTATATTTATTGATTGTCCTTTTGAACTTTTCCCGTTTTTATTCCGGTATGTCGTTTCAATATCATCCGGTGATTGCAAGCACGACGAACTTAATTCTTCGGTTTTTTTTACCCCAACTACTTGCGGCTTTTCATTTTCTTCTGAAAAATGTTCTTGATAAACTCTCTCGAATATTTGAAACTCTTTGCTTTCTTGATATTCTTTTCCTATTTGATGGATTAACCGATAATAAATATCTCCTATCTTTTCTATTTGTTTCGGAAGTTCTGAACCCTTTAGACCGTAAATATAATTCGATGAACTTTGTGATCTATAATCCTTTAGCAGTTCCTTAAATCTTTCTTTGTCTTCTTCTCTAAAAACTCTATATAATCTCAACACTACTTCTATCAACAATTGAAGTCTCGAATAACTTCTGATATTGGATGCAGCTAAAAATGAATCCGTTCGCTGTATCTTTGTTTTTATCTTTAGCTCTTTTAACTGACCCGATGTTAATCTGTCAAAGACTTTCTCTAATAGATTCTCTCCGCTCTTTATATAGTGGTTATTTAATTTGTTTTGAAAATAAAATAATGTCGATTGACAAAACGGTATCTCATCTATCTGATTTAGTCCCAAAGCCGTTTTTGTAAGTAAGTTGAATCCTATTTGTTTGAATAACTCTGTATAGCTCCAATCATATCGTTCTTTTAGAACTAGCGAGGCTACCATTGTATTTATTGGCGCATTCGGTCTGCTTTCTACATCCGAATACAAATCCTTGAATATCTCTTCATCTATATTACAGAAGATAAGTTCATAAAACTTGTATTCCTCTGACTGATATAATTGCTTTTGCTGCGTTTTCGGTAGTTCCTCTTGGAATGAAAATATATTCCTTTGCAGATGGGTTTCGTTTTTTCTAAACATTGGCTCTAATTTTTTGTTCTGATTTTGCTCACCAATATATTTAAATTTATTCTTTTTATCAGGTTTTTTTTCTACCTTTTTGGAGTGGACGCTTCAATGTTATTTTCCTATCTTAATAATATAGCCGTTAAAATACTGGAGTAAGATATCTCTTGACAAAATAAAAATGTTTCATTAATATTGCTTAGTAAGTACTAACTAACTAAAGTAATGTTTACTTAAATGACAAGAATTGATTCAGCAACTCGAAAAGCTCAAATTACAGAAGCGGCAATGGAGATCCTATCGGAAGGGGGATGTAAAGACCTCGTAATGGTGAAAATTGCGAAACGCATTGGAATTACGGACGCCGCTCTGTATAAGCATTTCAAAACAAAAAATGATATGCTGCTTTTTATGCTGGAGCGTATTGAAGAGACAATGGTTACTCGACTGATAGAGAATACTAACAAGTATTCGGATTCAAAAGAAAAATTAAGAAGTATTTTATCCTACCAATTTAATTTCATTCAAAAGAATAAAAGTATTCCTCGTATTCTGTTTTCAGAAGCATTGCAATTCAAAGATGATAAGCTTAAAAACAAAATAAATAATATACTTACCAGCTATAAAAAATATTTAATTAAAATCCTTCAAACAGCTCAAAATAATGGCAATATAAGACCGGATTTAAATTCTGAAGCAGTTGCCATTATATTTATGGGAATGATTCAGTCCACGGTAATTTTGTGGAATCTAATGAATTATTCGTTCTCGTTAAAAGATAGAGAAGCAGTATTGTGGGAAGAGTTTTCTAAAATAATCGAATAATTTTTTTGCTAAAATAGTAAGTAAGTGCTAACAAACTATATGCATAATAGATTTGTATAGTTTTATTCGAAATAATGTTTGAGTTGCTCATGTTTGAAAAGGACAATTTGACCTTTTATTCATTATATAAGCCAGTGTTTATTACTGGAGGCGTGAAGTATAAGATGCCATCGCGATGAACATATTATCTATCTATATAAATAATGTTTGACAGGTAGCTGAATAAAGCATACTAATTTGTGTATGTTCTAAAAATCAAATAAGGAGTAATTAGTTATGAAAGGTAACTCAAAATTTGGGGCAGGATTATCGATTGTCGGCATTTTAACAGGGTTTCTCGTTCTTTATTTAGTAGCGGATACGTATATGCCGATTGTTGAAGGAAAAATTACAATAAGCGGAAGACCGGATGAAGCTATAGCAGTAAGGATTGTACATGCGCTGTTGGGCTGGGTTGGAATGGCAGCCGGAGCTTTGTGGGTTTCGGTACTTTACGGTTTTATTAAAGAGAAAGAGTGGGCGTGGGGCTGGGGAGTCGTAGCATCAACAGCTCAAATTTTAGCCGGCTTTTTCCCTATGATTCCTGCTAAAAGTATCGATTATCCTACTCCCACATTGTGGGTATTTTTAATTGCAATGGGGCTCTGGTATGGTATGATGTTAATTGGCGGTGTCAATAAGAAAATTATAACAATTGCCTTTTTAAGCGGTATCGTTTATGTCTTAACGTTTATTGACGGAGTAGGAGCCATCTCTCGATATCAAACTTCGGAAAATAGTTTTGCTATTGGTATGTACGCCATGGGTCAAATGATCAATTGGTGGGCAGCAGTAGTTTGGGCTGTATTTATTTATGCGCTGGTCAAAAAAAGAACATGGGCTTATCCACTCGGGCTTTTTGCAGCTTCGATGTCTATTATCGGAGGATTCCCGGTCGGACTTACGGACGTCTTTATGATAGGTCGATTTTCGATGTTTTTGGTTGCACCTACAATGAGTACAATAATGTTAATCGTCTTCTTTTTACCGGGTACTAGGCGATTAATTGAAGCTTAGAAATGTGATTACATATATAGATGGTTTGCTAAATCTATACAATAACTCATTCTAATATAGTTGATTGAGTTATTGACTAAAAAGTACGGATAGTATATCACAATTATTTAAATGAATAAGGGAAAATGATATGAATTGGGTAGACAGAATATTTCTTTTAGGAACAGGTTTGATAGCAATTTATTTATTAAGTCTTTTTTTGAAAGAATATATGAGAACTAAAAATAACTGGAATCTTTATTATTTTACTTCTTTTACCGTACTAACTATTTCTGGTCTTTTGCTCATAGCTTTAGGTTACGGCGTATTAAAATCTCCCATTGTTGTAATAGTTGCGGCGCTGATTCCATTGAGTCTTTCTACGGGTTTAGTTGAAGAATATTTTCAACAATATAATAAACCTTATTTATTGTTTGTGGTAATCGGTTTCTTGCTGTTATCTATAACCCGCTTCGTTGGTCCTCATTTAATAAGTACAATAATACTGGCTGCTGTGCATTCTGTGGCCGGGCTAACTATTTTTTTTCTGCCCCTTCTACTTGTTAAGAAAAACCGGGTGAGAAAAGATTTTGCTTGGATAACGGTCGGGGGTACCCTTATAGGAATTGGCGGTATTTCACTGGCGTTTCTAAAAGTTGGCGCCCCGATTTTATCGGCGGAAATTATATTCACCATTCTTGCGCCGGTACTTTTTTTGATGACTGTTTCCTTTGCGGTTGGGTTTAAAAGTGGGTTAAGATAATAACTATTGTTGCGGTGATGTATTTATATAATCGTTTATAATAAAGAGCTTGTATTTAACGCTCAATAACAATTGTGTAATCAGCTTATATACAGGAAAAAGAATGAAGTCATATCAAAAAATATTTGATTATCTGTTTTGCTCTACAAAGGGATTAGTTCTTACTGCTATCGCTATGATTTCTTTAATTACGGCGGTGTGGGGAACTCTCTCTGGACCTATGGTAGAATGGGGCGTAAGAGATATAACAGTTAGACTATTAGGCATGGATTTGGAACCAGCCCAGCGCGAAGGCAGAATCATTATGCTTTATCATACCATCGCGATGGCTGTAGTAGCAATCGAGGTATATTTTATTACCTCTATTGTCCCAATGAAAAAGCATCAGCAAAGATCAATTAATGCGACTATAACAGTTGGTTATTTAACTGCAATGATTTTCGGGTTATGGTTTGCTTACTTTGGTCATAACTATGTTTTCCACGGATTGTTCTTAGTCGGACAATCGTTGGTCTTTTTTGCCGGCGTTAAGCTAGCTATTGCACTTTATCCGTGGAAAAAAGAGTATTACGTAAAAGATAAAGAATACTCTCATACGAAGAAAGGCATAGACCTTGAACGGGTCGCATTTTTTGCAACCGCCGTTGCTATGCTTGGGTCAGCAATATTTGGCGCTGTTACCGGTTCCTATTGGGGAAGCGGGCACGAAACTTTCCTTGGCGAAGATATTATCAGGACACCGCATAAAACACCATTGCAATTGGCGATCATTGGGCATCTACATATTATGCTTACATTAATTGCCGTTGCTATAACGCTCGTGATCGGAAGGTGGTTAGATTTCAAAGGGATTTTACACAAGATTGCTATGCCGCTTATAATTTTTGGGACGATTGTAATAACCTTAGGCGTATGGTCGGTTGTACCTTATGAAGCAACTGCACATACATTTATTTATGTCGGGTCTGTTTTTATAATGACAGGCGCGTTGATGTTGGTTATTTACGGTTGGAGAAAGATAATTTACGATAGACTTGCTGAACAAGGAATTGAAAAAGGCGGATTTATAAAAAGCATTAAAGCTTTGCTCCATGACCCGATAAAGTTTGGTCCCCTATGGCAGATGGTTTTTATGAATTTTACAGTTAGTGGTGTGGGAATTTTCCTTGCAGTTAAGCTCGATGAAATTTTTAGAGTTTGGCCGTTTTTGGAAGAGCGAATTACACTGACCGGTCACTGGCATATTCTTTCCGGAATTATTGCCACAATTATTCTTATGTATTATGCAGATATTTCCGGTCTTAAGGGAAAAGTAAGAAAATGGTTCGGGTGGACACTGATTATAGGTTCAGATATCGCTTTCGCATCGGTGACAATCTTTTCGATGAAGCGCTTGTTTGTTAGTCAATATAACCAACAACCAATTGTTGATTGGACAATGATATTAACAGATTTGGGACTTGCGGCTGTATTAATAATTCTTGCATTGTTCCTAGGCTGGCGGCTTTTTGATCTTTTCAAATCCGATGGACTTTGGAAAAAAGAGTTGTCTGACCCTGAACTTGACGTTAATAAAACTTCACCAGTATTATTCTCACCCAATTTTGACGAGGAAACAAAATGAAACAAAGAAAATCAATTTACATACTAACGGCAACAATTTTAATAATGACTCTGGGTCTTGCATTTAAGGTAAATGCACAAGATGAACTTCAAATGGATACAGGCGTAAATCCTGGTGAATGGATACTTATTCCGGCAGGAGAGTTCTATAAGGGGCAGCATAACCATGAAGCCGAAGTTGATTACGATTATGAAATTATGGCAACACATGTAACAAATGCTCAATATGCCGGCTATTTAAATAAAGCATTGGATTCCGGTTTTGTTAAGATGATTGGTGATACTATTAAAGGATACTATCCCGGCGATGAATTTGATGGTTATAAACATGAATTTAAGATTGAAGAGGGGTATTGGACGCATATGGTATTAGATGAAAAAGGAATACATATAAAATTTGACGGTACAAAATTTTGGGCGCAAAAAGGTTTTGAAGATCATCCAGTAATAATGGTCAGTTGGTTTGGCGCTAAATCGTATGCCGATTTTTATGGCTGGCGTCTGCCAACGGAATTGGAATGGGAGAAAGCCGCGCGCGGATCTGATACTAGGGCTTATCCTTGGGGAAATAACTTTGATGAATCTTACGCAAATTATTACAAAAGCTTTGACCCATTTGAAGAAGCTTATGGAATAATGCGCGGCACTACTCCCGTAGGTTTTTATAACGGTAAAACTTATAGCGGCTTTAAAACTTCCGACAATAGAAGTCCATATGGCTTATACGATATGGCAGGCAATGTTTGGCAATGGGTGGGCGATGATAAACCTTTTGTTCATTACAGGTACATGCGCGGCGGAAGTTTAGCGACTTATAGTCAACACCTGAGAATTTGGGGAGAGAACAGCGCTGGACCGGATTATTACGGGCTTGATGTCGGGTTTAGATGTGCAAGAGATGTACAGGATGAAAACAAAAAGAAATAATGGTGCAATTGGTCTGAGTATTATTAAATCAATTTTTAACCAGAGTGAATCACATGCTTCGTAAATGGTTCAATCTTATTAGTCAAAGAATTTCTTGGTATTGGGAACTGACAAAAGGTTATCAAACCGGATTGTTGTTGGTTACCGGCATTACCGGTTACATCAGCGCTCGATGCCCGTTCCATTCCTGGAGTTTAGCAGCAGGATTAATCGGAAGTCTTTTCCTTGTTATTAGCGGAAGTACCATTTTAAATATGGTCTACGATAAAGATATTGATATGAAAATGCAGAGAGCTTGTTGCAGACCGCTTCCTTCGGGTAAAATATCTTCGATGGAAGCCCTGATCTTAGGAGTAACATTTTCTTTGGCAGGATTGTTTTGGGCGTTTAACTTATCAATTATTTACGGCTTTGTAGTTTTCAGCGGTCTTTTTATTGATGTTGTTATTTATACAATCTGGTTAAAACGGAGAACCCCTTGGGCTATTGTCTTCGGTGGTATCTCAGGTGGAATGCCGATACTTGCCGGAAGAGTTTTAGGTATCGGGGACCTAGATTTTATCGGTTTGCTGTTTTCTCTTTCTATACTTTTATGGATTCCTACTCACATTTTAACCTTTAGTATTAAGTATAGCGCTGACTATTCGAATGCAGATATCCCTACTTTTTTTTCGAAGTATGGTGCAACAAAAACACGTCTAATAATTGCCGTCTCATCATTGTTGGCGGCTCTCTCAATTGCGGTTGGCGCTTTAGCGCTTGGTATAGCTTGGGGGTATCTGCGCCTGCTTGCAGTATTATCAATCGGTATACTTAGTTTGATTATAGCTAGTTTTTCATCTTCTTCCGAAAAAGTAAATTTCGCTCTGTTCAAATACGCTTCTCTTTATATGCTTGGCGCAATGTTGATGGTGAGTCTCGGAGTATTGTTTTGAAGGAGATTACCAAATCAAATAAAATTATTCTTTTTTTTACAAGTATACTTGCCGGTTACGAAATTGTATCAGGTATAGAAGGTTATCCGTCGCACGTAATTATCTTATTAACTATTTCATTCGGAATATTATTACTCACTTCTCTGCTGCTAATTTTTTTAGGATTTGGCATTCTTGAACAGCCGGCTGTGGTTGTTATAGCATCAGTGCTTCCGCTGGGAATATCATCTGCGGTAGTTGCGATAAATTTTTCAGATATGTTTGTATCATACTTACTGATAAGTTTAGTAGGGTTTCTGACGATCATTTTATCAAGATTTGTAAGCAACAAACTTCTAGCAGTATTTAGTCTTGCGTCCGTGCATGCCATTGCCGGTCTAATAATTTTTATTTCTCCCTTATTCTTATATCAGAAAGGCGTTGTTAATACGTCATTTTTGATGGTAAGTCTTGGTGGCGCATTTATTGGGTTGGGAGGAATATTTTTACTCTTATTAAGAGCTAATAAATCTTTGTTCACAAGCAAGCAAATTTATAGTCTCTTCCCAACACTTTTATTTTTTATGACAATCTCGTTTATAATTGGATTCTCGGAGGGGATGTGACAATTTGTGTCTCAATAAAAAGGGATTGAAAGATTAATTTCAACAAGGAGTTTTTATGACAGGAAGAAAAATACGAAAAGTGATTTCGATTTTTTCTTTTATTCTCGGGTTTTTAACATTTATGGACGGATTACCAATTCTCTTTCAAATTAATATCCCCGATCACAGCGTAATTAACTGGCTTCTATACTACAATTTGTTGATGGCGGCTGTGACGATTGCTGCGGGCGCTTTTTTTTGGCGCGGGGAAAAACTATCTATCCAATCTTCGGGTATACTTGCTATTGGGCATACTATTGTAATGATGATGATTCTAACAGTTTTTGCTGATTCGGCTGCAGCAAAAAGTCAGATCGCAATGACAGTTCGTTCCATTACTTGGATTGTGATTTTTATTCTTTCACTTAAAAACAGAGATGAATGGTTTGCTTAATAAAGCAAAATATAAAGATAAAGCCGATGATGTGGATAAAAATATCAATTGATGCCGGTAGTTTTGATCCAAAAGGGTGAAAACGTAGTTAAAATCACAACAAGGTTTAGATCCCGATAGATTCGAGTCATGGTTGTTTGGAAAAATAAATACAATATAATTGAGGAGAAGATGGATGGTAAACCTATTATTAAAGCTGTCTAAAAAACCTATCCCGATAATTGTACTGGTAGTAATTGTAACGTTGCTTTCGGTAATGGGAATTATGAGTAACGCACGAATTGAAACGGATTTAGATAAGTATATGCCAAAGGAAAATCCGGCTTTCGTTTTTAGTGATCAGGCGGAAGAATGGTTTAATATTAAGGACGGAGTTCTTTTTGTAATGGAAAATCCCGATGGTGTCTTTTGTGAAAGCACTTTGCGCAAAGTTAAAGAAATTACACTTCGATTGCAGAATATGTCTCAAATAGAATTGGGGGATGTTAATAGTCTGTACACTACCGATAATATAGTTAGTAGTGAATCTGGCTTAGATGTCAATAAGTTTTATGTAGAAGTTCCGAGTTCTCAAAATAAACTGGATGAGATTAGGAAAGCTGTAATTGACAATGAAATGGTATACGGTAGAATTCTATCGAAGGATGAAACTGCAACTTTAATACTAGCCGAATTAAAACCGGAAGTAGTTTTTACACAGGAACTTTACGATGATATTCTTCAAATAAAAAAGGAGTTTGAAAAACCGGAAAATATATACGTTGCAGGCAGGCCTATTGTTGAAGGAACGCTTGCTCAATTAGCCCCTAAAGATATGCAAAAGATGTTCCCTATCGTTATGCTGCTGATAATTGTTGTTATGCTGATTGTACTGAGAAGTTTCAAATCTCTTCTTTTAGCAATTCTTATAGTTATTATGAGCACAATATGGACCTTCGGTTTTATGTCCTGGCTTAATATTCCGATTTACGCAGTATCCACGATGATACCCGTAATGTTAATTGCCATAGGTATTGCTTATTCAATATATCTCTTCAACAATATTTCGCTCTTTCGTAAAAGCAATCCCGATGCCGATAAAAATGAAGTGATAAGGGATATGCTTCAAGTAATGTGGAAACCTGTAATGATGTCCGCATTAACAACAGCGGTTGGTTTTATATCCCTAATCAGTTCTGAAATTTGGCCGGTCAAATATTTCGGGTTGTTCACAGCATTTGGAATAATAAGCGCTTTCTTTCTCTCACTTGTCTTTTTGCCGGCCGCATTGCGGTTATTCGGTTTGCCGAAACAAAAAAAAATTAAAGAAAGTGAAAGTAATTCGAATCTTTTTGAAAAAATTGTCCACTCAATTCTTAAGTATAAAGTCATAATACTTACAGCAACAGGCATCGTTTTAATCATATCAATATTCGGTATTCAGAAAGTATGGATAGACACGAGTTTTCTTCGAAATTTTGAAGAAAGCAGCGACATAGTTCAAGCAGATCAGTTTGTGAATGAGCACTTCGCAGGAACAACGATGTTGAATGTAATACTTGAAGGCGAAGATGATACCTTTAAAAATCCCGAAGTGTGGAAACAAATTGATGTCCTTCAAACAAAATTGGAGGAGTTGCCGGAAGTAGGTCTAACATTTTCTTTATCTGATTTTTTAAAGAAATTGAATATGTCAATGTATGCTGATAACCCCGATTATGATATAGTACCGGAAGCTCGTGATGTTCTTGCACAATATTTATTGCTTTACTCAATGGCGGGTGATCCGGACAATTTAGATAAAGTCGTTGATTATAACTATAAACGAGCAAATATATCCGTTACTTTAAAAGGGGACAATTCAAAACTTATACAGAGGGTTGTTGACTTTATTGACGATAACAGTGGCTCAATTGAGGGCATTTCGGTTAGATATGCCGGCTCAGCTTACAAAGGTTTGGTTTTTTCGGGTCTCATTTTAGAGGGACAGGTATTAAGCATTATCATTTCCATCATTTTGGTGATAATACTACTCTCTCTTATGTTCAACCGTTTATCGGTCGGTTTAATAGGGTCAATTCCAATTATTCTTACTTCGCTTATTAGTTTTGGACTAATGGGTTTCGCAAATATACCGCTTGGCGCAACAACAGCTCTGGTTGCAAGTATATCATTGGGTATCGGAATTGATTTTGCAATTCAGTTTCTGTATCGATACAGGGTAAACTTTACTCAGGAAACAGATATAGTTCGTATTTCCATTCTCACCTTATCGCATACGGGAAGAGCCATATTTTTTAACGCTGTAATAATAATAATCGGTTTTATTGTTCTTTTGTTTTCACTCTTTCCCCCGAATAGAGAATTAGGCGCGCTCATATCGTTAAATATGTTTTTCTGTTTTTTCGGAACGTTAGTCATAATGCTTATTGTAATAAATTTAACCAATCTTCGTTTCAAACCTAAAAAAGAGGAGGTGAAGCAATATCGTTAATAACATTTGTACTAATCAAATATTAGGTAAATCAAAGGAAAGTAAATCTAAAAATTAATGGGAGAAGCAGAAATGAAAAGGTATAGTCAAATATTTGTGATAGGCGTGTTATCGCTTTTTACTGCCGGTTTCGTTTTAAATTCGGATATGACGCAAGAAGAACTTACCGGTAAAGAAGTAATTCAAAAAAATTATTATCGCAACGATGGTAATGATGAAAATTCAAAATTAACATTAACATTGATTAACAAATCCGGCGACAAGCGAATACGGGAGATCGTACAGTTTAGAAAAAAATATCCCGGAGTCGAAAAAAAGATTGTATTCTTTGTTTCTCCGGCAGATGTTCGCAATACGGCGTTTCTAAATTTAAATTATGAGGAAGTCGGTAAAGATGACGATCAGTGGATTTATTTACCGTCGCTTAAAAAAATCAAAAGGATCTCCTCGGAAAGTAAAAGTGATTACTTTATGGGTTCCGATTTTACGTATGACGACATTTCCGATAGAACCCCGGATCAAGATACTCATAAACTATTGAGAACCGAAGAATTAAACGGCGAAACTTGTTATGTGGTAGAAAGCATTCCAAAGGAAGATGGTTCAATGTACTCCAAAACTATTAGTTGGGTAATGAAGGACAAATGGTTGTATCTAAAACGAGAATTTTATGACAAAGATAAAAAGCTATTGAAGATAGACAGCGCGGAAGATTATAAACAGATAGATGGAATATGGACAACCACCCACAGAGTAATGAATAACATTCAGAAAAAACATAAAAGCGATATTGTTTATAGCGAAGTGAAATATGATACGGGGATTGATGACTATCAATTTACTGAACATGCAC
>DSBF01000403.1 GCA_011049495.1 Ignavibacteria bacterium | reverse complement strand
CCAATGTTGATCATCATTCTACAACCAGGATTTAATACTCTATAGCATTCTTTCCAAACGAGATTTAAATTGTTAATATAATTTTGGTATGATTGATTGTATCCTATTTGTTCTTCATTCCCATAGTCTTTTAACTGCCAATATGGAGGTGAAGTAACAACCAAATGAACTGAATTATTTTCGAGTTCTTTCATTCTACGCGAATCACCAAAAATACATGTATGTTCTGTTTTCATTATGCTTCTCAATTATTAATTTTACAATCAATGCTTATAAAGTTACTTTATCAAACAGTTATTTACAAATATGCTACTATGAACATATTAGGAATAGAAACTTCTTGTGATGAAACATCTGTTGCTGTTATTTCAGAAGGTGTGCTGAAATCTAATTTAATATCCTCTCAGGATTTCCATAATAAATACGGTGGTGTAGTTCCGGAGTTATCAAGCCGTGCCCATCTTCAAATTATTAACCCATTGGTGAATAGCGCTCTCCAAGAAGCCGAACTCGAATTCAAAAACATTGATTTGATTTGTGCAACAGCCGGACCCGGATTAATCGGTGCTCTTCTTGTTGGGCTAACTTATGCAAAAGGATTAGCGCTTTCTTTGAACAAACCTTTTGTTCCCGTTAATCATATTGAGGGACATATCTTTAGCGGATTTTTAATGAAAGATAAACCTGAATTCCCTTACCTATGTTTGGTTGTTTCCGGCGGACATACACTTCTGCTTATAGTTAAAAATGAGTTGGAAATTATTAAACTCGGAACAACTATTGACGATGCTGCAGGCGAAGCATTTGATAAAGTTGCAAAGATGTTGGGGCTCGGTTATCCCGGCGGTAAAGCGATTCAAGAAAGGGCAGAAAACGGCGATGAAAATTCAATAGAGTTCCCGATTGCACAATTAAAAACCGAATATGATTTTTCATTCAGTGGATTAAAAACTGCAGTTCTTCGTTTTCTCCAAAAAGAATATGATCAAAATATTGACTCAATTCCGGCTAATGAATTAAGTAATATCGCTGCTTCATTTCAAAAAGCTGTTGTAAAAGCATTAATGCAGAATGTTAATAAAGCCATATCAAATTTTGATATTAAGTCGATATCCTTAGTTGGCGGAGTTGCTGCTAATGAAAAATTAAGAGACGAATTCAAAAAGATTGCAGAGATAAACAAACTCAAATTGGTTATACCCGATCTTCAATTTTGTGGTGATAATGCCGCAATGATTGCAGAAAGAGGTTTTCGTATTTATCAAAACGGAAAAAGATTTGAACTGAATGCTAATGCTTATCCATCATTACCGCAGGATGTATTTAAAGAGTATTCACATCGGTAAAAAGTAAATTATTTACTATATTTTGCTTCTTAAAAATCGAAACAGACATTTATAGTGATACCTAAAACTGAAGAGACTCAAAACAAAAAAAGATTTTCCGAAAATGAAATTTATTTAATAGCCGGTTTTTTCGGTTTTGTACTCGGCTTTTTGATAATTACTTTTTTCACTCCAAACTACTACAAGAAAATTCCCCCGGTGGAAATTAATGTTAGGGAAGGAGCAACTTTAACCGAAGTTGTTGATTCTTTATGTAAGTATGAAGTAATACCGAGTCGTTTTAATATGAAAGCTGCTGCTTTTCTTTACGGTGCGGAAAGAAAAATTAAAGCCGGTAAATACAAAATTCCCAACGGGTTGAGCTATATTCAACTTGTTCAACTACTTGTAGAAGGTTCACCGGTTTCGCAAAAATTAGTTTCAATTCCCGAAGGTATTTGGCAACCCAAATTAGCAGAAATTGTTCAACGAGACTTAGACATTGATTCTACTGAATTTATGGAATTAAGTTATGATCAAAATTTTTTAAGGAGTATAGGTGTAAATTCTTTTTCACTTGAAGGCTACTTGCTGCCTGATTCATATTATTTCTTTATTGATATTTCGCCGGTTAATTTCGTTCGAAAACTCGTTAACGAAATGCATAAGTTTTTCGATGAAGAAAAAAAGAAAAGAGCAGAAGAACTTGGCTTAACTATTCATGAAGTACTAACATTAGCATCAATTATTGAAGCGGAAACGAGTATAAAATCTGAGTTGCAAACTGTATCCGGTGTATACCATAATAGGCTGAAAATTGGAATGAGACTTCAGGCAGATCCTACGGTTCAATATTTAATACGCGATAGAAGAAGTCCAATTGTATTATTGAAAGATTTACAAATTGAATCGCCGTATAATACTTATTTGGTAACCGGTCTGCCGCCTTCACCGATTAATAATCCGGGTAAAGATGCAATTCTTGCAGCATTATATCCGAAAGAGCATAATTATTATTATTTTGTGGCTGATGGAAAAGGAGGACATAAATTTGCCTCCACTCATAACGAACATTTAAGAAACGTAAGTGAATATAGACAATGGCAGAGAGAACAAAGATTCAAAAAATAGCTTTTGTAGTAGTTTTAACTCTATTCGTCTATTCATGCGCTAATCAATTACCTCCCGGTGGCGGTGATATTGACAGAACTCCACCGGAAATTGTTAGTGTTTATCCTTCCGATCAAACTATAAACTTCAGCGATAGATATATTGAAATAGAATTTTCAGAATATGTTAATAAAAGATCTGTCCAAGAATCAATTTTCATTTCACCGAATATTCCTCAACGATTGGAATATGATTGGTCTGGAAGATATTTAGAAATAATTTTACCCGATAGTCTAAAAGAAAACACAACATATACTGTAACCATTGGAACAGATGTCGAGGATATAAACAATCGGAACAAAATGGCAAAAGCATTTACATTTGCTTTTTCTACCGGTGATAAGATTGATGTTGGTACAATAACCGGTACGGTGTTTGATCCAAATCCGATTGGCACAATGATTTTTGCGTATAAAGTTTTATCCGATACATTAAATCCCATAAAACAAAAACCTGATTATATTACTCAATGCGGTTCTGACGGCAGTTATAGATTAACCGGGTTAAGTGACGGCTTGTACAGAGTTTTTGCCGTTAAGGATGAATTCAGAAATTTCTTATATGATCCGTCTCAAGATCAATTTGGGGTTCCTCATACTGAAGTTATTTTATCAGAACCGGATTCATTATTTACTTATTTGAATTTTCAACTTCAGATTGAAGATACCACCAACCCGCGGGTTTTCGGTTTAACTATGACTGATGCAAATCATTTGTTAATCGAATTTAACGAACCGGTTGATTCGACATTGATATCGAATGACAACTTTTTTATTTATGATTCCACTAATCAAAGAAGAACTTCAATTGATTATTTTTTCAAAGGGAAAACAAAAAAGAAAAATTTCTTATTAGCATTTTCAGATTCATTGTATGAGTCCGACCAGTTGTATTTAATTTCACATAACATTCTTGATAAATCCGGCAACATGCTTGAATATGAAATCACTTCCTTTGTAAGAAACGATAAACCGGATACAACACAACCTGAACTACTGACTCTAAAAGAACAATTCCCGAATAAAAAAGTTGATTACATCAATGGATATGTTATTTTAAATTATTCCGATGGATTTGATTTTAAAGTTCTTCAAAACGCCATAAAAGTTATCGATAATAGAAAAGATGAAGTTGCTAATGAACTTGTTAAAATAGACGATGCAACATTTTATATAACTTTTCCTTCGCTTAGACCAAATAGTGATTATGAAATCAAAATTGATAATAAGTTTTTAATTGATGCAGCGGGTAATTTTATTGATTCGGTTTTTACTTATAAATTTTCGACGATTAACAATTTGGATTTTAGCGGCATATCCGGCAAAGTAATTGCAGATGATGCAATGAATATTGTTGTCCTTGCAAAAAATATTAATGACGATAAACTTACATATAAGCAGAATACTCGTAATTTCAAATTTGACCGGGTGTTCCCCGGGAAATATTTGTTAATTGTTTTTGATGATAAGAACGAAAACTTAGAATATGATAAAGGTATGATCCATCCATTTGAGCCTTCGGAGCAATTTGTTTTTTATCCCGATACATTGGAACTTAAACCTCGTTGGCCTGTTGGTGATATTACAATAAAAATAGAATAGAAAATGTTTCATAAAGGAGAAAGTTTATGACTGAAAGATTAATTGAATGCGTTCCCAATTTTTCTGAAGGAAAGAATAAAGAAATTATTAAACAAATAACCGATGCGATTGAATCAGTTGAAGAAGTAAAATTGCTTGATGTTGATCCCGGCGAAGAAATGAACAGAACAGTTGTAACCTTTGTAGGTTCACCAGAAGGAGTTAAAGAAGCAGCTTTTCGCGGGATTAAAAGAGCATCCGAATTAATAGATATGAGCAAACATAAAGGTTCTCATCCAAGAATGGGTGCTACGGATGTTTGTCCTTTTATTCCTGTTAATGGTGTTACAATTGAAGAATGTATTGAACTTTCAAAAGAAGTAGCCAAACGAGTTGGTGATGAACTAAACATTCCGATTTATCTTTATGAAAAATCGGCGCAAACTCCCGAAAGGCAAAATCTTGCCGTAATAAGAAAAGGCGAATACGAAGCGCTTGAAGAAAAATTAAAAGATTCAAAATGGAAACCTGATTTTGGTCCGGCTAAATTTAATGCAAAAGCGGGTGCAACTGTCATGGGTGTAAGGGAATTTTTAATTGCGTATAACATTAATCTAAATACGCGCGAACCTAAACATGCGACTGACATAGCATTCGAATTAAGAGAAAAGGGAAGATCTGCACGTGAAGTTTCGGAAGGATCATTCTATTACAAGAGTGAAAATATATTAAAATATGAAAAGGGAAGTTATCCTTGTGGTCATCACGATTTTGTTGGTAAAACAATTGACGAAACGATAAAGCATTGCAAAGAAGTGCATGATTATGATCTTGCTGAAATTCTTGAGATGCATGGAATTGATCCCGCAAAACCGGAAGGTGAATCTGTAAAGATTCCTGGTAAGTTTAAACATTGTAAAGCAATCGGTTGGATGGTCCCGGAATATGACAGAGCCCAGATTTCAATTAATCTTACTAATTACAAAGTAACCTCAATGCATCATGTTCTTGATGAAACGAGAAGATTAGCTGCCGAAAGGGGATTAGTGGTTACCGGCAGTGAAATAGTTGGGTTAGTTCCTTTCCAAGCTTTAATGGAATCGGGAAAATATTATTTGAAACTCCAGCATCGTTCAGCCGGAATTCCGATTAGAGATATTTTACAAACTGCAGTTCAATCACTTGGTTTGAATGATGTATCTAATTTCAATATTGAAGAACGAGTACTCGGTCTTCCGAAGAATTTAGATAATGCATTAGTTGAAATGAAAGTCACTGATTTTGTTGATGAAGTATCTCGCGAATCTCCAGCTCCCGGTGGTGGTTCAATTGCGGCATTATCCGGGGCACTCGGTGTTTCACTTTCTTCCATGGTTGCAAATTTAACTGCTAACAAAAGAGGCAGCGAAGATGTAGATGATATTCTTAACGAAGCAGCAGAAAAAAGTCAGGACATTAAATTCAAATTGGTAAAAGCAGTTGATGATGATACAAATGCATTCAATCAGTATATGCACGCAATGAGAATGCCGAAGAAAACCGATGAAGAAAAGAAGAAACGAACTGCTGCAATGCAAGAGGGATTAAAAGTTGCTGTGCAAGTTCCGTATTCAACAGCTCAACTAAGTTATGAAGCAATTGAGATTGCAGAAACTGTTGCAAAACATGGTAATCCTAATTCAATAACCGACGTAGGTGTTGGTGCACAATGTGCTTATACCGGTGTTCTTGGTGGAATTTATAATGTGCTGATAAATTTAAAAGATATCAAAGATGAAGAATTTGTTGCCGATATGAAAAAGAAGTGCAATGAAATACGAATTCAAGCAGAATCAAAATTGAAAGATGTATTGTCTATTGTAGAATCAAAACTTTAGTTCTATTTCAAAAATAGTGATGAAGAGAATCAAAACATCGATTCTCTTTTTCTTTACTTATTTATTTTTATAAATAACGTTACCATCTTTAATAGTCATGCCGCAAATATTTTTCCCAACTTGATAAACAATATCAGCATAATTGTTTGTATCGAAAACAGCAAAGTCTGCTTTCTTTCCAATCTCTAAACTTCCGATTTCTTTTGCCCGGTTCAAAGCTGCTGCAGAATTTATAGTTACAGATGTGATGACTTCTTCGATTGAAAGTTTCATCTTTAATGCGGCAAGACTCATAATGAAATTTAAGTTTGCAATATGCGATGACCCGGGATTATAATCTGTTGCAAGAGCTATAGGAATTTTATTCACAATCAATTCTCTTGCCGGTGCATAATCATAATTTAGAAAGAATGAAACTCCGGGTAGTAATACCGAAATAGTTTTGGATTTTTTGAGTAATTCAATCTGTTCTAATTTCAAAACTTCGAGATGATCTACACTTGCTGCTTTGTGATTTATCGCGACTTCAAGTCCGCCAATATTATTGAACTGTTCGGTATGTAATTTCAATTTGAGTTTGTGCTTCGAAGCAGCATTAAAAATTTTATCAACTTCTTTAGCCGAGAAAGCAGTTGATTCGCAAAACGCATCGCAGAATTCAGCTAATTTATTTTTTGCAACATATGGAATCATTTCATCACAGATTATTTCAATATACTTCTCACGATCTTTCTTGTATTCGGGGGGAAAAGTATGGGCCCCGAGAAATGTTCCAACAATATCAACCGGATAAATTTTATTAAGTTGTTGGATGACTTGAAGTAACTTTATTTCATCAAGAAAACTAAGTCCATATCCACTTTTAATTTCTAAAGTAGTTATACCTTGCGAAATGAAATATTCAATGCGAGGTTTGGCAGTTTCAACGAGTTCATCAAAAGTTGATTGCCGGACTGCTTTCACCGTTGAAATAATTCCACCACCTTTTCTAGCGATTTCTTCGTAATCAACTCCTTCAAGTTTCATTCGGAATTCATCTGCTCTTGAGCCAGCAAATATGGTATGAGTATGACATTCAACAAGTCCCGGGAGAACCGTTCTGTTTGAGACGTCAATTACTTCTTCATATTTTTCTTTTTTAACAGAACTTGATTTTACAAATCTTTTGATTAATCCATTTTCAATTTCGATTGAGTGATTCTCCAACAAACCGATTTCGGATTGTTCTTTCCCGCGTTTTAGATTTTTTCCTTCTGTATTAATCGTTAGGATTTGGGCTGGATTGTAGATTAATTTTTTCATTTTACACTCAGATTCTCATTTATATTAATGAAGGTATTTTCGGTAAGTCAACATTACGAAAAAACTTTAATATCCAACATTTTTGTCAATAAGTCAATAATTTTGTATTTTTATAGGCTAAAAAAATGAGGCATCCCGCAATGGCATCTTCAAAAAAGTTAAAAATTCTATTTGTTACTTCAGAAGTTGTTCCTTTTATTAAAACCGGCGGTCTTGCAGATGTATCTTCTGCGCTTCCTCAAAAACTTCAAGAATTGGGTCACCAGGTCAGAATTGTTGTTCCCAAATATGGCGCAATCGACGAAAGAAAATATAAAATCCATGAAGTTGTTCGATTAAAAGACTTAACAACAAAAATCGGTGAAAAAGATGTAGTTTTCTCTTTGAGATCCTCTTTTTTAGTCGGGCAGAAAGTCCGTGTTCAGATTTATTTTTTAGATAACGAGGATTATTTTGGAAATAGACCAAGCCTTTATATCAATCCATTAACCGGCAATGATTTCGAAGATAATGATGAAAGATTTATTCTATTAGCAAAATCTGTTTTTGAATTAATAAGTAAACTTGGCTGGGTACCGGATATAATTCATTGTAATGATTGGCAGTGTGGTCTAATTCCGGCTTATCAAAAAACTTTATTTAAAGATGATGAAACATTCAAATCGATTAAAACTTTATTTACCATTCACAATTTATCTTTCCAAGGAGAGTTCCCTAAGAGTTCTTTTTCGAAAACCGGGTTACCTGAAGAATTAAATAACACAAAGGGTGTTATTCATGATGGTAAAATCAATTTTATGAAAACTGCGTTAACTTTTGCTGATAGTATTAATACTGTTAGTGAGACGTACGCAAAAGAATTATGTAAAGACAAAGAGATAAGCGGTAGTCTGCAAACGTTACTTTGTAAAAGGCAGAAGGATATTGCCGGTATAATAAACGGAATTGATTCATCAATATGGAATCCCGAAAAAGATAATCACATTGCGAAAAAGTATTCTTCCAAAGATTTAGAGAGTAAACTTGATAATAAAAAAGCTCTTGCTGAAAAGTTCGGTTTTGAATTTGATGAAAACACACCGATTATTAGTATGATTGGAAGATTGTACGATACAAAAGGTTACGACTTAGTAAAAGATGCTTTTGCTGAATTGATGAAGATGAATTTACATTTAATTATTCTCGGTACAGGTGAGAAAAAATATTCAAAGTTTTTTGATTCTCAATTAAGCAAATACAGCAAGAAATTTTCATGTTATCTTGGTTTTGACGACGAGTTGGCTCACTTAATCGAAGCCGGTTCGGACATGTTTTTGATGCCGTCCAGAACTGAACCATGTGGTTTGAATCAGATGTATAGTTTAATTTATGGTACAGTTCCGATTGTTCATGAAACCGGCGGTTTAGCAGACACTGTTGAAAATTATAATGAGAAAACAAAAACCGGAACAGGTTTTGTTTTTAAGAAATATGATTACAAAGAGATGCTCAAAGAAATTAAACGAGCTATAAAAATTTATTCAAAAAATAATTCTGATTGGCAGAAGATTATGAAAGAGGGGATGAAACAAAACTTTACTTGGTTGAACTCTGCCAAAAATTACGTGAATCTTTACAAGGATATTGTCAGTTAAGATGTCGTCTTTCGCTGTATTTTTAGACAGAGATGGAACAATCAATGAAGACCCGGGTTATTTGGGCGATCCGAATTTGGTTAAGTTACTACCCGGTGTTGCTGAAGGCATTTCGGAATTAAAATCAAAGTATGGATTTAAAATTATTGTGATCTCGAATCAAGCCGGAGTAGCAAAGGGATTAATTACTTTACAACAAGTTGAATCGGTTAATAAAAAAATTAATGAATTACTTTCGGAACAAAATGCCGGTATAGATGTATTCTACTATTGTCCTTTTCATCCTTTGTACAATAATAAAGAAGAAACCGGGTGTAGAAAACCTTCACCTTATATGATTAAAAAAGCTGCTGCGGAAAATACAATTGATCTTTCAAAGTCATACATGGTTGGAGATAAAGCAACTGATATTCTTTGCGGATTTAATGCGGGTGTTAAATCAATATTAATTAATTCACAATTAACTACAGACGAAATAAATATCTTGAAAAAAGAAGGAAAAACTCCGAATTTTACGACTGATAATTTTTTGAATGCAGTTAATTTTATTAAGCAGGATTTTAATAAAAGGTGATTTTTTGCGGCTTGTAAAACTTTCCTCGATTATTCTAATAGTAACTTCTATTTTTATTTCTTGTCAGGATGATCCAACTTCTTTGGGCAAGAATTTCATTGGTGATGAAATAGAAATTATTATTCTTAATAGTACTGAAGATTCATTAGCACAGCACTCAAGTTCATATCTAGTAGACTCTTTAAGCCTTGGAGCTTCAAGTAGAATACTTTTGGGTAATCTTGATTATGTTAAATCTTCAATGCTCCTTCGGTTTGGGGTTATTCTTCCGGATTCCATTCGTACTTCACTGTTGAATAAATCTCTGACCGTACTCAATTCTGAAGTTGAATTAAGACCAAATTATAGGATTGGTGACTTAACACAACAATTTAATTTTTCTGTACACAAAATAACTTCAAACTGGGGTTCGGCAAAATTTAATGCAGATTCTTTAGCTCTTCTTTCTTATGAACCAAACGAGATAACAGATCAAAAAGAAATTTCTGATACACTTATAAAATTCAATGTTCATTCTGATATTGCTTTGGAATGGATGAATGCTCTTGCCGGGGACTCACTTGCTGAAAATTATGGTATGGTTTTTTTCCCCACACCCGGTACAAATTTGATTTATGGATTTCGAGCTTTCCCATTTATCCAATTCGAAAACTCACCGCTGATAAGATTTATCGTTGAAAACGAGAATAGCAAGGTAGATACTGTGGTTGCTACATTAGTATTCGATGTTCACGTCCCCGAAGGTACTCCACCTGTAGTAAGTGACGATAGAATTCAGTTAATATCCGGTTTGGGGCAAAGAGGAAAATTATTTTTTGATCTCTCAAAACTTCCTCAAAATGTTAATATTAATAGAGCAGAACTAACTCTTAAATTAGATTCTCTCAATTCGGTAGTTGGTTCACCTGCTGCCGATTCATTAAGAATTCAACTTTTTGCAGACAGTTCGGATTTATCGGTGATTTCTAATTTGAGGAGTTCGAGACTTCGTTTTGATGGGAAACAATTTAAGGGAGATATTACTCAACCAATTCAGTTGATAAGTAATGGTACAGATAATCAAGGAATGCGTTTAATATTAAGCAACGAAGTTGAGGCTTTGGATAAGTATGTTGTTTATGGAGGCAGATTTAGTGATCCTTCTTTGAGACCTAAATTGGTCATTTACTATAACGTATTGAAATGAGAAAAATGAAAAATAAAATTATTATATCGATACTTCTTTTGAGTTCACTTGTCCTTGCTTCCGGTGGTTCAATATACACCCGTTTTGGAATAGGTGATTTACTGCTTTTCAATTCTGCAAGAGAAATGGGATTAGGCGGAACCGGTATTGCACATGCTAAATATGATTTTATAGGAACGCTAAATCCTGCCGCTTGGAGCAAAATTGAATTAACAAGATTTTCTACCGGTGTCAATTTCAAAGGTTATAATCTTTCGGATAATTCGCAATCCGCCTTTTACACGGAGACCGATTTTAGTGGAGTGATGGTTGCTTTCCCAATTTCCAATGATTATGGTATTACTCTTGTCGGAGGTCTTTTACCATATAGCAACATTAACTATAATGTTGCTTATGAACAAAATTCAACTGAATTAGGAAACTATAATACCGAATATTCCGGAAGTGGCGGGTTGTCTAGAGCATTTCTGGGTCTATCCTATACATTGCCTTTCGATCTTTCGATTGGTTCTACTCTTGAATATTTTACCGGGAAAACTGATTATTTATCGCGATTAGAATTTGAAGATCAAATAAACTTCACAAATTCGGAATATTCATTGAGTTTAAAAAATCATGGAATTGGCTTTACTTTTGGTATTCTATCACCGGACTTTTCGAAATATACAGATCTCGAATCTCTTTCTGAAATTAGGATTGGTGCAACATATCAAATAACAAATAAAATAAAATCGGATTCTGTTGCTGCATTTAGAAATTCTCGTGGTTACGACGAATATCGAAACTCGGGTTTTAGTAGGGAAATTCCTTCTAGACTTGGTGTCGGTTTATCATTCCAGTGGAAAGATAAATATACATTTATGTTTGATTTTGTGAACCAAAATTTCTCTGAGTTTTCAGAGGATGGAAACACGGACCCATTTTTAAGAGATCTAAAACGTTATTCACTCGGATTTGAATTTCGGCACGGTTCTGGTAGATTTAGTAGTACGTGGGAGCAGATGATTTGGAGAGCAGGTTTAAGTTATGAACAGTCTCAATACATTGTAAATGGTGAAGGTGTTAATGAAGTTGCTGCTTATGCCGGGTTTTCATACCCTATTGGATTTGATAACTCAATTGATTTTGGATTTAAATATGGTATTAGAGGAACAACAGAAAATAATTTAATAAAAGAAAATATTTTTGCTGCATTTATCACAATTAATTTTGGAGATCTTTGGTTTATTAGACCGGAAAGATAAAAATAGGGGAAACAAAATTGAAAAAATTAAAAAACATACTTGCAATTTTCATGACTTTGACAGCGTTAAATTCATACGCTCAGAGTCAAGAGTTGATGGCTGAATTCAGCTTATTCTTTGAATATCATAAAAACAATGACTTCACAAGTGCTCTTCCGCATGGATGGAATGTAATCCACGAAAACCCTGAGCCTTTTATTCGATATAAAATTTTTACTCGAATGGAAGAAGCTCTATTTTTTATGCATGATAGTATCGCCACAACTGATGAAGAAAAGTTGCAAATTGCCGATACTACTCTGTTTCTATATGAAAAGGCTATACAATTTGAAGCAGATAAAAAAGCATATTTCTTAGCAAGAAAAGCATTTGTTATTGAAAATTGGACTAATAGACCAGTTGAAGATGCAATTTCTGCATATGAAGAGGCTCTAATAGCTGATCCGAATTTGGATACATTTTATCAAGATAGATTGGGAGTTTTATATGCCAGAGAATCGACCGATGAAAACGGGTATAAACT
>DSBF01000527.1 GCA_011049495.1 Ignavibacteria bacterium | reverse complement strand
GTTCTTAATCGTATGGATATTCTTCTTTTTACCATAATGTAACTCCTACCGGAGTTAAAAAGTTGAAAAGCAAACTGGAAAATATTAAAAAAGCTCCGGAGGAGCTTAATTATTGTAGTAAAAATAAGATAGGAAATAAACAGAGCTCCGTTAGGAGCTCCATTATAAAACTTCTTTATTAAAAATAAATTGAAACACCTAATGAAACGGGTAAATCTTGAAATGACTTTTTATAATCTTTAGAGCTACTTTCTTCGGCTAGTTCATTAGTCTCAAAGTATTTATGATAACGTTCGATTTCCACATAAGAATACTGGAAACCATATTCGGCGCTCAAAGAAATATTATCTGCAACAAACCACTCAACGTTAGCAAAAAACGTAAATCCAATAGCGTAGTCTTTATAACCATCGCAAACATGATATATTTCACTATTAGTACGATCAAATTCTTCCGCATATTCATAGTTTGAGTATGCAACAAATGGCCCTGCGCCGAAAAAAACTTTAATGTTGTTGCTGTTCTTGACTTTGTAAATTACACTTGTAACCAATTTATAACTCACAATATCTCTATCTGCAATTTTATACTGATAGAATTCAGGATCAAGTTGATTGTTCGAAGAGTTTTCGTCAGAATTAGTATAATCAATTCCTAGTACAAGCCTAACACCCCAATCAGAACTAAAAAAATACTTTCCGGCGAAAGACATTCCATCAAAACTATTTAAATCAAAATTCTGATCAATCTGAAACATAAATGCAAATTTTCCGGTGAGCTCAATTGGTTTTTCTTCATCGTTTGTTTGTGCAAAGATTAATGTTAAAGGAAGGATGAGAACAAAGATTAGCTTTTTCATTAATTACTCCATTTTTGAATTAGATAATTTAAAATGCAAAATTAAATTATCTTAATGAGATGGGTTTGTCAAGGTAGTAATTGAGACTATATTTAAGTGCTTGCTCGTGGAAAAATATTATTGAAGATAGAACCAGTTTGTCAGCAAGAAATCATAAAAAGAAAACAATCCCTACCCCGATTGAAATTACCGCAATCAACGCACCTGATTTTAGGTATTCTGCAAAAGATAAATTTATTCCTTTGCTTTTAGCGGATTCCGCGACAATCAAATTTGCAACGGAACCAATTAAGGTAAGGTTGCCGGCAAATGTTGTTGCCATTGCTAAAATTAACCATGCGTTTGTTGGATCGGGACAAGTTGGAATAACGGGTCTAAACAATAACACAGCGGGAACGTTTGAAACTAAGTTGCTTAATATCGCGGAAGAAACAGAAAGATTTACAACACTGTCGTAAATAAACGTTTCCACTTTTGTAAAAAGATAACCACTTATACCGGTTGTCTCTATTGCACCCGTAACGATAAACAAGCCGGAAAAGAAAACCAGAAGCGACCAATCAATTTCTCTGAAAACTCTTTCCGGTTTTAAACGACGAGTAATTAGTAATAAGCATGCAGCAGCAAATGCTGAAAGAGGAATCGAAAATCCATAAATGAATGCGGCAATCATTAACAATGTAGCAATGATACTTTTTATTAGTAACGGTTTATAAATTTTTGCTTCAGCAACATTGCCAATTTCAAATTTATGTGAAGTAAACTCTTTTCGGTATATAACTATTATTACAATCCAACCGACAAATAGGGATATTAACGAAACCGGTAAAAGAGCGCTGGTAAAATCTACAAAACTTATTCCTGATGAAATTCCGATTATCATATTCTGCGGATTACCGACAATAGTTGCTGCCGAACCAATGTTAGCTGAAACAGCCAGTCCCAATTAAATAGGGAATGGGATTTCTTTTAAGTGTGATTGCAATTTCCAATACAAGCGGTGTGAACATCAAACAGATTGTATCGTTAAGAAAAAGTGCGGATAAAATTCCGGATGAAAAAATAATAACCAACAATAACTGTTTAGGAGTTGATGCGAAACGAATAATTTTTGCGGCAATTAATTGAAAGAATCCGGCGAGACTTAAATTTATGTTTAAGATCATCATTGCAAAAAGAAGAAGAATAGTATCCCAATCAACCGAAGTGTAAGCGTCTTTTAAATCAATAGCATTTGTTAATATAAGCAAACCTGCACCCACAAGAGCAATTGTTGCGCGGTTCATTCGCAGTCTGGGCAATCTTCCAACCGCAACACCGAAGAGAGTGACGATTATGATTAGGGAATGAAGTGTTAGCATATTTACCGGTTAAAAAATATCGAAGATAAATTTCGAAGAATTAAAAATCATGTTTATTTATCACCCAATTGATTCGGAATTATCCCGTCTAAAATAAACTAATTATTATCATTATTGAACTTCTTCAAATTATGTTTTTTGTTGAACCCCGTTGGGGTTCAATATTTTTGTTTTTCGATATCTCTATTCATGTTCAATCGCTTCGCGGTTGTTAGTGTAGAGGTTGAATGGGAAATAATATAGTGTTCAAATATTTTTTGTCGATAATTAATATCAATATCGCAGGGATTGAATATGAATAGACCTAAACAACGAAAAACACAAACAACCGCAACGGGGTTGAACTAAATCAAATAAGAAATTTTTCGTTGAAATCAATTTTGTGTTCTTTTAACAATTTTATGTATTCTTCTTTGAAGGATACCTTCATATGATGTTCCTCTTGATTTTTGACATATTCTATTAATCTGTCTTTATCGCTTAGTGAGTGTGTAAATGCCCCATAACCTTCCTGCCAGCCATCAAAATTAGGAAATAGTTTTTCGCTTTTGATGAATTGTATTGTACTGAGTTTTATATCTTTAATTAAATCCGATAACGCAATGGTTGGATGAAGATGTGTAACTATATGTAAATGTTCTTCAACACCATTAACTCTGTATAAGTGACAGTTTTTGTTTTCTAGCAATCCCCAAATGTATTTAAAAAGTTTTGTGCGATTTTCTTTTTTAAGAGCATGTCTTCGTTGTTTTGTTGCAAAGGTAATATGATAAAGAATTTGTGTATATGTGCTCATTTTCATCTCCAATTTTTATGATGGATTTGAATGGGCGCAATATAAATAAAACATCTTTTTATTGAACTCCTCAGGGGTTCTTTTGTTTTTTTGTCACATTGTTCTATTCACGTTCAACCGCTTCGCGGTTGTTATTGGAAAAATTTACATTAGAGAAATTATAACAATCCACAAGGGATTTGAGATGAAAAGAAAATGTTCTTTTTTATCTGATTCCTATTATCAATTATTTACGTCACTTTTCGCGGTTGTTATTGGAAAAATTTACGTTAGAGAATTTACAACAATCCTCAAGGGATTTAAGATGAATAGACTTGAGCAAGAAAAGCAATAAACAATCCCGAAGGGATTGAATATGAATAGAAAAATTTCAATCTAACAATACACCAACCCCGAAAGGGGTTGAACATGAATATGTTTGAAAAGGTAAAACAACAAACAACCCAACGGGGTTGAATGATTTTGCGAATATCTTATTTTGAAAAATAACTCTTCGCCGTTTCATTTTCGGGGTCTAAAGTTAAAACATCCCACATAAGATTGCCGGCTCTTTCTGTATTGCCCTGATTGTATTTAACTAACGCCAGCTCGGTTAAAAAAGTTATATCGGTTGGATAAACTGCAAGCATCTTGTTTAATATCTGCTCGGCTTGATCGTATTTTTTTTGCATTCTTAACGAATACGCTAATCTCATATTTCCGTAATAATTATAATGATCAACCGAAACAACCTGATAAGCAATTGACGCCGCATCATTATATTTATTCTGTGCAAGCAGCGGCAGCATCAATCCGTTTTTTGCTTCAAGAGATGTTGGAACTATCTGCACGGCTTTTTGATAATGCTCAATTGAGTTTGCATATCTCCCAAGAAAATAATAAAGCCAGCCAAGTCTCAAGTTAACCGTGTAACCATTTGGGTATTCACTCAAAACAGAAGAGAGCGAACGAATTGCATTTTCGTAGTCTTCTATCTTCTCGTAATTAAAAGATTTGTGATATGCTTTCCGAATTTCTTCGGGTGTAATAGCAAAAAGAGAAGAAACAAAAACTAATAAAAATATCATTGTTAACTTTTTCATTTGAATTCCTTTAATAATTAAATCCGGCTAAAATAATAAATTTTGTTGAAGTTGCTGAAGTACCGTAAGCTTCTTCATCAAACTTATCGAACTCAACTCCACCTTTCAAGAAAAAATTACGTGAAAAAGAATAAGTAATCGAAGCGCCGTATCCATTTTTCATTAAATCGGCAACGTTGAAAACTAAAAATCCTTTTTGTCTTACTGCAAACTTTTGCTCTCCGAATAAAACATAAGCAGAAATAGAGAATCTATTTTTGTAGTAAGTCAAAGTTTCTTGTAAAGAAAAGTAATTCCTTTTATCCGAAATAATTCTTTTGTTCAGCATTATATAATTTGCTGATGAGTTGATGTAAATACCTTGAGTTCTATCGAATGGAAAAGTTAAACCGAAGCCGGGCGACAATTGAACCGCGTTAAACGAAGGAGTGTAATTGTTATAATTGGAATAATAAGTGTCAATGTTTACATCCCAACTTCGAAAACGATATTTGCTGACACCGGCAAAAAGAACATAGGCTTGATCGGTCAAATCATCATCGGAAATTATATAATGCCCTCCAGCCCTAAACCTCCATCCGGGGATAGATTCATTTGTGTAAGCAAATGTAAAATCATACTGCTTTATTTTGAAATTGGAAATGTAATTTAGGTCGGAGTAATCGAGAGCTAATTCAAATTTATTATTTAAGTCAGATTGAAAGGCTCCGTAAATTCCGGTTAACGAACTGTTTTCTCTTACACCGGAATCTTTATAATTAATAGGCAGATGATACGGCATGATGGTAACCGACTGTGCATTAAGGGCAGACGCAAATATCAACATCAAAATTAATTTTGAAAGTCTATTCATTTTCAATTTTCCTTAACTCAATATCATCTATTTTAAAAGATGCAAATCCTTTGAACTCATCAAGCTCAACTGCCGTTGTCCTCTTTAAACCGAGGGTAGATGACGTTATTTCCGAGTCTATTCTTTTTAATGAAACAAATTTTGAATGCACATCTACTCTAAAAAGATTATGATAGAACGAACTCAAAAATAGAACAGCGGCTTTTTTAATTTTATTCGTTGTAGAACTAATAGGAATGGTGTCATTCCAAACCAAATTATCACGATATGCAAGCGGGAAGCGGGGAAGCGCCTGCAGCATCATATTTAAATATTTATCATTTCCTTCTGTGCTGTAAAAATAAAACGTTCCGTCTTTCTTTTCGAAATAAAGCTTCCCCTTACCGGAATCGAAATAAAACGTTCCGTCAATTTCCATGTTTACTTTTAGATTTAGCTCATCTACTTTTCTATTGTTTTGAAAAACTTCAAAATTAATCTCATCATCAAGAACGAACGTCATCAAATTATCATAAGAATTATCTATGTGAAGCGGTTCAACTATTTTATCTAATTTTGGTAAATCGTTCGAGTAAAACATTTCTTCTTCAATATAATTTATAAAGCTGAACGGGATTGTATGTGAACCAACTTTATCGTTTTCCTGAACTTGAATATGTATATGCGGTTGTGGTGAATAACCGGAATTTCCGCAAAGTCCGAGTATAGAACTTCGTTCAACCCAATCACCTTCTTGTACTTTGATTGAGTCCTGTGCAAAGTGAGAAAGTTCGACAAAGAAACCGCGGTCATCTTTTATGATTACTAAATTGCCCCAATTGTTTGTTTTATCTACCGAACCTATTTGCATGTCTTTCAGATCTGATACTACTTTTACTATTCTTCCGCGAACAGGGGATAGAACCGGCTTTTTATAGCAATAATAATCTTCCAATAAATCGCCGTTGTTTTTGTAACTGTTTCCATCCTCATCTTTGATTATAAAATCATAGGCATATTTCCAATTACCTTTATGTGTCCATTTTCCGTCAAAGTCTTGATAGACCGACCATTTACCGGAGAAAGGTAATTGAAGAGTTGTATCAGAGCCGGGGTATCTTCTTGTGTTCGTTAAATAAAGATCGAGAGTTTCTTCGGGAGTACCTTTTATTATCCATGCTATCTGTGGATATTTTATTAATCCCAATAAGTATATAAATGAAAGTGAAATAACATTAAACGGAAGAGTAAATGCGGGGATTCCAAAGTTCGACCAAAAAACTAAAACCGAATCCAAAACAATTGTTGATGTACAAACAGCAATGATTGCAATCAAATAACTTTTTAATGAAGGTATAAGAAAAACCCCGCCAACCGCAATTGCAATCAAAATAAAATTGAAGTGATTTATATCCGCAAAAGATTGTTCAAACGATCCGAACATTAATCCGACTACAATTGAACCGGAATAATATCCAATTACAGAGAGAAGAAACATAATTCGCGACATCGCAAGGAATATCAATGCAATCACAATTCCTGAGATAACATCAGTCATAAAAAATATTGCACCGAATGATCTGAAATAACCTTCAAGCCAATAAGGAAGAACAATTTCAAAGTCGTAAACCGTATGAGGATAAAGTCCCGTAACAAATAAATTTGAATATTGTGTTGAAGCCAAGTATGCGATTGATGAAACAATTACAAATGGTAAGCTTAAAACGGGAAGTTTTAGATAATAAATAAAAACGCTGTACATTATTACCGTAATAATAAATGTAAGCACTCCGGCAATAACCATAAATAAAATTGTGAGTTCGTTGAATCTGAAAAGATAACCGATCGCGAGCCCGGTAAGAAGGGGATTGTAAGTATAAAATCCCTCATTTAAAAACTCGTTGCTCATATTTATTATGCGGGCAAATACATAAGCGGATATTACTGCGACAATTCCGCCAAGCGCAACGTAAGGATTAATAAATGTAATTAATAATAAAAGCGCTCCGATCCATTTACTCTTGAAGAAGTAAATTTCCGAATAGCTTTGCAGTAGTGCTTTTATGTGGTTGTTGAGTTTCATGTTTTTTCGTCAATGTATTAATGAGATTCCTCACCTCACTTCGTTGCGTTCAAAATGACAATGAAGTGTCATTCCGAAGGAGACGATTTTTGTCGACTGAGGAATCTCACTTTATCATTCTTGAAAATCTAAAGTGAGATTCTTCGTCCCGATAAAAAGCATCGAGACTCTGAATGACAATATACTGTCTCTCCAAATATGTTTAAATAAAATTACTAAACTCACTCCCACTCTTCGCTTAAATCTTTCCATTCCGGATTAACTGATTCGATTAATTCAATTTTCTTTTTTCTTGACCAACCTTTAATTTGTTTTTCTCTTCTTATAGCATCATTAATATCATTATACTCTTCGTAATAAACCAATTTCGTTATGTTGTATTTTGATGTGAATCCTTTTATCAATTTATTTTTGTGTTCATACACTCTACGATTTAAGTCGTTTGTGACTCCGGTGTATAAGGTTCTTGATTTATTGGTCATTATGTAAACATAGTATTGTTTCAACATAATTAGCTTGCTAATTATTTCTGGATGAGATTCCTCACTCCACTTCGTTGCGTTCGGAATGACATATCGTTGTCATTCCGAAGGAGACGCTTTTTGTCGACTGAGGAATCTCACTTTATTATTTGTTGTATGCTTGGTATGAGATTCATCACTTCGCTCTGCTTCGTTCTGAATGACAATGACATTACTCCTTCAGCTTCAATCTCCCCGGCAATTTTTCTCTTCTTGTAATATCGCTCAAGTCTTCCGCTTCGCGGATTATGTCAAGCTCTCTATTTTCTCCGATCAAAACAATATTTGGGCGGTACTCGATAAACTGCATCCATTGTGTAACGTTGTAAGCACCGACGGGTGATAAAATTAATCTTGTTCCTTTTTCCATCGGCGGAAGCAATCTTCCTTCTTCGATAATGTCAATGTTCATACAGAGCGGACCGTAAACAATAGACGGTTCATTCGTTCCATCAACTTGTCTATCTATTTCGATATTATATTTATACCAAAAAGCTGTGTAAAGTAAATTTATTCCGGCATCGGCAACGTAAGCTTTTCTTCCATCGGGTAATCTTTTTGACGTAACAATTGAAGTTATCAAATAACCGGCTTCGTCAATTATCCCTCGACCGGTTTCAATATAAACCTGTGGTAAATCCCCGCCTTTTAAATTTCTGAAAAGTGCCGTTGTAATACTTTCGGCATATTCGTCTATCGACGGATTCGTAACATCCGGCTCTTGATATGTTCCTTTGAGTTTAATTTTTGAAGGGAAGCCGCCGCCTATATCGTAATACTCAATTTTCATTTCGAATTTGTCTTGAATCTCATATCCAAACTTGATCATCTTTTCGATTTCTACCGCGTATGCGTTTGTATCCAAAATATATGTCCCAATGTGGCAATGTAAACCGTTTAAAATAAGTTTACCTTTACTAACCATTCTTTTGACTGCATCCATCGCTTGTCCGGAATCGAGATTTAATCCAAAGCGAGACCATTGCGGATAAATTCCGGTATCCATATTTACACGCATACCGACTTTAATTTTTTTGTTCAACTTATCGGCAATCTTTTCAAGATCATAAATCTCATCAAAGTGATCTATGTTGATCATTGCTTTTTCTTTGACTGCTTTTTCGAGCGCTCTAAGATTTTTAAACGGACCATTATAAATAATTTTATTGCCAGGAATACCCAAACCTCTTGCTTTATCGTATTCCATTTCGGAAACGACTTCGGCAATTGCGCCTTCTTGATGAAGCACCGAGCAGATCGCCGGCAAATAATTTGTTTTATACGACCAACCAAAAGTGATGTTCGGATAGCGCGTTGAAAATGAATTATAATATGCTCTATACTTTTGGCGAAGTGATTTTTCTGAAAAAACAAACAACGGTGAACCGAACTTATCAACTAAATCACTTATGGCAACACCGTCAATTTCAGTTCTTATTTTTCTTGAATAATAAGGACTGCTTCCGAACTTATTCATCATTCCGGTTTGCACTTTTATTATTATGGGTCTTTCATATTTCTTAGCCATCTTAATTTTCTCCCTTTGTAATAATATTTTGGAAGGTACTCATATCGGTAATCGTTTCGTAAGTGTAGCGAACATAAAGTTTGCCGGCTTCGTAATCCTTATCTAATTCGAAAGGCAAGTCAAATGCTTTTTTTACCATATTAGCGGGAAGATTAATCCCGCATCCAGTTGCAAAGTAAGACCAAGCGGGAAAGCGGGGATTGATTTCAATCAAGTAAACTTTGTCTTTATCAACAATGCACTCGAGTTCAAAAGGACCTTTCCATTTATATTCTTTTACAAAATTTGAAGCGGCATTTAACATCATTTCATTTTTAATTGAAACGCCCGTCCAAATTTTACCGAGTGAAGTAATCCACATTTTTTTGAGTCCGAGTTTGCCAAGTAGATTTCCTTCTCCGTCACCTACGCCAACAACATTCATCTCTTCACCTTTAACAACTTCTTGAAGAATAATCGGGTAACCCCACTCGGCGGAAATTTTATGAAAGTGACTCATTGCTTCTTGAGTTGTGTAAGCACGTTCGGCTTTATAGTAAGCACCTTTTACCATTACAGGCAGACCGATATTGTCAACTTCCTTTATCAACTCTTCCGCTGAACTTACAACTGCGGTTTTAGGTAAATCGATTTTAACTTTCCCGGCAACTTGTAGAAGTTTGTCTTTTGCACGTAACTTATATTGACTTTCGGTCGGAACAAAAACTTTTATTCCAAGGTCTTCAATTTCTTTTGTGTACTTAGTATAGATGGGAAGTTCCGAATCGAGATTGGGAATTACAAAATCCAATCCGTATGAATCTTTTATATAAGCAAGCCGTTCAAGCAAAGCATCTTTTCCGCTTGATGGATAAGGAAGTATAAAAGTTTTATCAATCAGCCAATCTAAATAAATGCCGGGTTCCATTGCATCGTATGCAAGTCCGATTACTTTTACATTTAAGTCGGGATCTTCTTTGAGTGAACGCGCAACGCCAACACCCGGACCGGGGTTGTCAACAGCGTTTATTCCCGAAACTGCAATTTTCAATTCTTTCATCATATGCCTCAATAAAGATTGTAAGTGTTGAGGTGTATTATGAAATCTGAAATATCGCTTGAAATTTCTTCAGGGGTTTCTTCAAATTCTTTGGAAAGCTCTTCTGCTATTTGTTCAATTTCTTTTCCTTCGCGTAAAGAATTGATTATAAATAATCCTGTAGGATTAACTGTGTAGCTGTCCCCGGTTGTTGGATCAAAAATAAAACCTTCCGAATTAACAGCAAGTTTGCTTATCCGGTTCATACTCTCCTCCGAAATATTGACTTTTTTGACAATCGATTCATTAAGTTGGTTTAAATGTAAGGTAAAATTTAAATAAATGTTAGCTCTCCAAATATTCTTCAAGCGACGCGCCGTCCATAATTTCAGAAAACCCATTTCCCTCAAAAACTTCAACGGATATGTTTTGATTCATTACTAATTTATAAGCAAGCTGCAGAAGATGTGATTCTATATTAAAAGTTTTTGTACATTCGTTACAGATTTGCAAACCTTTAATTTCTCCTTTGTCATTTAACAGCAAATCAATTTGAGAGTTTGAGTATATTAAGGAATCTAATCCTGTATATCGATTTATTTGATAATCGACAATATTTCCGTCATTATCTTCTATAATTGATAATCTATCATACTCTACCGGTTTTTCAAAAATAACTTTGTAGAACATTTTGTATTTTTATTTTGTTAGATGACATAAGTGAGTATGCGATTCATATTTAATATAAATGTAAAAAAAGTTTATAAGCTAAAATGAAAGGAGTCTACTATGGCAGCAACACCAAGTGCAATGGTTAAATTAGGGACAAAAGCACCTGACTTTACATTACCCGATACAATTTCAGGTAAACAAATCAGCTTAGATGAAATTAAATCGGATAAAGCTACGGTTGTAATGTTTATATGCAACCACTGTCCCTATGTTATTCATATTATCGATGAGCTGTCGGAGGTTGTAAAAGGGTATCAGAAAAAGGGAATAAGTTTCGCGGCTATTAGTTCAAATGATATTGTTAACTATCCACAAGACTCACCCGAAAGGATGAAAGAATTTGCCGAGGCACATAAACTTTCTTTTCCATATTTATTTGATGAAACCCAAGAGGTTGCAAAAGCATATCATGCGGAATGTACACCCGATATTTTTGTTTTCGATAAAGACATGAAATTAGTTTATAGAGGACAGTTTGATGATTCCAGACCAAGTTTGAGCAAACCTGTAACCGGCAAAGATTTAACCGCCGCCCTCGATGCAATTTTGGAAGGCAGACCTGTTGATGAAAATCAAATACCGAGTGTTGGGTGTAATATTAAGTGGAAGAGATAAGAGCCTAGAAACCCAATAGAAACCCAACTTCTTCAAGAAGTTGGGCTTCTGGTAGAAAGAAAATCCAGTTCAAAAAGCCCAACTTTTTTAGAAAAGTTGGGCTTTTGTTTTACTTAATCATCTGCAATTTAACAGAATGTGTTTTCTGCGGTGTGATAGCAACAAAAATATAAATACCGCTTGAAACATTTTGACCGTAATCGTTTCGTCCATCCCAAACCAACTCAAACGTACCTCTCATACTATGATCAATTTCGAAAGTTTTCACGACTTGACCGAGTATGTTGTAGACCTTGAACGATATACTTTCGTTCGAAAAAGAAGAAGGGAGATTAATTTGAATCTTTGTCTGGTTATTAAACGGGTTGGGGTATGCAGCTAGAGTAAAATCATCGTTTACATTTGTTGAATCATCTGTTTCAACATCAGTAGGACCGCCTCCGTCATCCCGGCAATCATAGCAAACTTGTCCACCTAACGAAGGTTCCAAACAAATAAAAGCAGTGTGTTTGGAAAGAACTCTATTTGCAATACTAGTATTAATAATTTCACTCATAATATTGTTGCTGCTGCTTCCCTGTGCCTCAAGTTCTTTTATATAACGGCTGATCCACATTTTAATTAAAGTTGTATCCGAATCATCTATCATTGCTTCATCTATTTCAAAGTTTTTTGAAAAGACCGTCCCCTCATAAACACCGTTCATTTCAATTCTGAATGGAGGTGAACCGTTAAACTTACCGACCTGGAAAATCGGTGCATCAAGAAAAGCGCTGGAACCGGTTAGGTTTATATTATACCTGCCGTAACAAAAACCTCCGACAAGGCTGGTGTAAAGATCGAAAGTGCTGATAAACCCTCCTATACCCTGGAATGTTTTTTCCAATAGTGAAGAGTAAGAATAGCCGTCTCTTATTCTATAAAAATTTCCGCCTGTCATCCTGGTAATATTATTATAGAAATATTGATTACCTTCATAATACTGGTTGCCGATATACATATAACTGATGTTTTGATTTTGAAAGTCGGCAACATGAAATGTAATATCCGATTCAATTTCATCGAATATATCATCTATTAATTCATTTGCAGGTTCGGGATTCATTAATTCATCACTATTTGAAACGATAAGAATAGTTCCCCTTGAGCTGCGAGAATTTATAAAGTCTATTGCATTACCAATCAATGAGGGGAGATTACTGTAATTAGCAAGATTTGCCGTTGTAATATTTGCAAAAG
>DSBF01000152.1 GCA_011049495.1 Ignavibacteria bacterium | reverse complement strand
ATAGAATTGTTTATATAAATGAAAACAGTGTTAAAAAATAAATGAAGTTTTATTAGCAAATTTCAAGATTAATTTTCATTTTTTACATCTATTACTAATATTATACTGTTACTCTATTGAATAAGAAACTTCTACTTATACTACTATTCTCACTAAGTATTGTTTTCGGTCAAGAAATAAAATTACCGGGAACGACTCCACCAGGTGTTATTATTTTTCATTCTCCCAATAAAACAAAAAAATTTATTGGCTCACCAAGTCTTTTAATATTACCAAACGGTGATTACCTTGCTTCACACGATTTGTTTGGTCCGAATGTTAAACGTGCGGAGACTTTTATTTATCGTTCCAAAGATAAAGGAAGTACCTGGCAGCTGATCTCCAACCTTAAAGATCAGTTTTGGTCTAATTTATTTTACCACAATGGCGCTCTTTATATTATTGGAACAACTAAAGAATATGGCTTTGTTATTATTAGAAAGTCTACGGATTATGGACAGACATGGACAACGCCCTCAAACAAACGCACAGGGTTGCTTCTTGACGATGCAGAGTACCATACAGCTCCGGTTCCGGTTGTTGTTTATGATGGGAGAATATGGCGCTCGATGGAAGATAGAAATCCGCCGACCGATTGGGGAAGAAATTTTAGAACTTTTGTTATGTCTGCTCCCGTTGATTCCGATTTATTAAATGCAAGTAATTGGGAAACAACGAATAGATTAAGCTATGATCAGTCGTGGCAAGGATCTGCTTGGTTAGAAGGGAATATTGTAATAACACCTAAGGATTATCTTTGGAACATTCTTCGTAATCATACGGAAACAGGGGAGAAAGCCGCAATAGTCAAAGTAGGATTAACCGGTAAGGTGGTAACGTTTGATCCGGAAAATGGATTTATAGATTTCCCCGGTGGTAGTGTTAAATTTACTATAAGGTATGATTCATTATCAAACAAATATATTTCTCTTGTCAATCACATACCTGATAGATTTAAAGGGGGAAACCCGGAAAGAACAAGAAATACACTTGCACTTATTTCTTCGGAAGATTTAAAAAATTGGAAAGTGAACAGTATTGTTTTGCATGATCCGAGTGTGTCGAATGTCGGGTTTCAGTATATCGATTTCCAATTTGAAGGAGATGACATAATTTTTGTTTCCAGAACTTCTTATTTCGAAAATGACGGCAGGGCAACCTCACAACATGATGCAAACTATTTTACATTTCATCGAATAACCGATTTCAGATTCTTTGTTAACTAAAAATATTTCTTTGAAAAATAATATTTAATCGGAATGTTCGATATTCATCAAATATTATGTAGATTTAACCTTGTTTTTCCTTCTATTTAGTAAATTTTATTAAAGCATAATGATTGATAAAATCTACATATCGATAACCAAAAAATACATTGTTGTTAGTATTATCGCTTTACTGGCAATGGTTATTACATTCACGGTTGTCAATACCAATAGTCAGAATCATAATTTGAGAAATCAGTATTTACAGAATGCAAAAACTCTCATATCGATTATGGAAGTTGCAACTGCTGAGAATTTACATGCAAAAAGATACGACCAAATCAAACAGTATATAAACTTTGTTAAGAAAGATAAACTCGTGCAAGAAATTCTCATCATCGACATAAATAGGAAAATTATTGTAGATGGTTCAAATAACAACACGGATTCATACAGACTCATTAATAATCCATTACTCGAAAATGCATTAAAAGAAGGAGAAATACTTTGGGAGCAATCATTAGATAATTTAATATTAGTTAAACCGATTGAACTTCCCAATATGCTTCTTGGTGCAATAAGTCTTACCTATTCTATCGAAGAACTTAAGTCTGCCGAATTATCTGTACTAAGCGATAACATAAAAATTGGCATTATTATTTTTATAATAGGTTTCTTTTTTGCTTTCATATTTATTCGAAAAATTACCGAACCAATTAAAGAACTAACTAAAGCTACTAAAGAAGTTTCGGAAGGGAATTATGATCGGCAAATTTCTATAAGCACAAAAGATGAATTGGAAACTCTGGCTGAGTCGTTTAACCTGATGGTTGATGAAGTGAGATTGTCAAGAGATAAAATGATAAATGCCCTTAATAAGGCTGAAGCTTCAGATAAATTAAAAACAGAATTTCTTTCACAAATCTCTCATGAAATTAGAACACCTGTAAATGCAATTGTTAATTTTACAAATATGTTGAAAAGCGAATTCGAGTTTCAACTTGAAGGTGATGTAAAAGAATCTTTTGAAATAATTGAACAAAGCAGTCATAGGTTAATCAGAACAATTGATTTAATTCTTAATGTTGCCGAAATTCAAAAAGACACGTTTAAGCCTGAGTTTAATCAAGTTAATTTACTAGATGAAGTGATTCATCCGTTAATCAAGCAGTTCCAAATATTGGCAGACAGAAAATCACTGCCGATAATAGTTGAGAAGGAAACAGAATCAATTATTCTTAACTTGGATAAATACAGCATTACTCAAGTATTCTCCAACTTAATTGATAATTCAATTAAGTATACTGATAAAGGCGAAATAAAAATCACGTTAGGCAAAGATAAAAATGACAAATATTTTGCTCGTATTACTGACACCGGTATAGGAATTTCGGAAGATTTTTTTCCATATCTTTTTGAACCGTTTAGGCAGGAGTATAAAGGTTACTCAAGAAGGTTTGATGGTGTTGGTTTGGGATTAGCACTTGTCAAAGGTTTTTCGGAAATAAATAATGCAGACATCAAAGTTGAATCAACCAAAGAAGTTGGAACTATAGTCACAATAACATTTGATGATATATCATAATAACTTTCTAGTAAATCAACATTGTGTTTTTTATGGCGCATTCGTCTAGTGGCTTAGGACGCCGCCCTCTCAAGGCGGAGATCACGGGTTCGAATCCCGTATGCGCTACTTTTTAGTTATTGATTATTGGTTTATTAGTTATTGGTTATTAGGACTACTATCTATCCTAACTTTCTTTTTAGTGAATGGGCTTTATTTGTTTATTATTTTATCTCGCTGGAATATTTGAAAAGATTTGAAAAACATATTTTCATTTGTGAAAATGAACGTCCGGCAGAACATCCGCGTGGATGCTGCAACGATAAAAATTCCAAAGTGATTAGAGAGAAATTTAAAACCAGATTAAAAGAACTTGGGCTCAATTCGATTATACGAGCTAATGGATCACTTTGCTTAGATGCATGTGATTTTGGTTCAACTATAGTTGTTTATCCCGAACAAATATGGTACGGCGCAGTTACTGCAAATGATGTTGAGGAGATAATCCATTCACACCTAATTAATAATAAGCCGGTAGAAAGATTATTAATTAATGACTCAAGGTTTAACCAAGATGACATTAAATAAGAAAAAGGAACATGCATTAAAAATAATTGAGTTATTAAAGGAAGAGTATAATCATCCTAAACCGGCATTAGATTATTCATCACCGTTTGAATTATTAATTGCAACTATTCTTTCGGCACAATGTACAGATGAGAGAGTTAATATAGTTACCAAGAGTTTATTCAAAAAATATAAAACGCCAAAAGATTATTTGGCTGTAAGTATAGAAGAATTAAAAAAAGATATTTTTTCAACCGGGTTTTATAATCAAAAAGCAAAAAGTATTGTGAACAGCTGTCATGCTTTGATTGAAAAATATAACGGTAAAGTACCTGCTGATTTTGAAAAACTAAACGAACTTCCGGGTGTAGGGAGAAAAACCGCTTCGGTTGTTGCCGGCAATGCTTTTGGGATACCGGCAATTGCTGTTGACACACACGTGAAACGGTTATCAAATTTACTTGGTTTTGTGAGCACCGATAACCCGGAGAAAATCGAATTTGCTTTAAAAGATTTGTTGCCTGAAAAATATTGGGTTCAATCATCGCACTGGCTTGCAATTCATGGAAGAAAGATTTGTATCGCAAGAAGACCAAAGTGTTTGGAATGTATTCTTGCTGATTACTGTCCTTCTTTTAATCCAAACAAAAATTAGGTGTTAATATGAAAGATATTGCGCACGATCGTGATTATTGCCACTCAATTCTTACTGAATATACAAGTAATGAAAGTTTATTAAAACATGCATATGCAGTTGAAACTTGTGTTCGTGCTTATGCCGAGAAATTTAATGAAGATATTGAGTATTGGGGTAATGTAGCACTGCTTCATGACTTCGATTATGAAAAATATCCTACCGAAACCGAACACCCTTACAAAGGATATGAGATATTAAAAGAAAAAGGTTTTGATGAAGAATTCAGAAAAACAATTCTTTCTCATGCTGATTATACCGGCGAACCAAGAGATACTTTACTTAAAAAAGTACTATTTGCTTGTGATGAATTAGCCGGATTTCTGACCGCAGTTGCTTATGTACGTCCAAGCAGAACAATTGAAGAAGTTGAAGTTAAGTCGGTAAAGAAAAAACTAAAGGATAAAGCATTTGCTCGTGCAGTTAGTAGAGATGATATTAAAAACGGAGCCGAACAACTTGGTGTTGATCTTGATGAACATATAGCATTTTGTATTGATGCTATGAAAAAGGATAAAGCTAAACTCGGACTTTGATTCATATGCCGTGAAAATTTTATAATCTTTGTGGTCGATAATATATTTCTTGAAAAATGTAATATATTAGATAGGTCAGCATATTTCACCCGAAATCACAAAAAAAATAAATACCGCTAAATGACTTGACAAATACCATCAATCTTAGGTATTTTTTCAACGTAAAAATTATAAGGAAGCATATAGAGAGAATTTTCTACGATTTTTGGTATTGATTCAGTAAAGTTTTATAATTATTCTCAGTATTCAGAATATACCAAATTAAACAAGGTTAATTTATGTTAAGAAAATTCTCAATAGTGTACTTCCTTTTTTTATGTCTGTTTGTAATAGCAAATGACGACATAAAAATCATTTCTTCTTCATCGAATTCAATTTTACTTGAATACACCCCCAATTATACAGATACTTCACGGGTTTTAATTGATGGTAACGAGTATATATCAATTAATATATATAGCGGTTTTTTTGAATCTGATCCATTTATAAGTTCACCGGCAGTTCCTTATAGAAACATTATAGTCGGTGTTCCATCAGAATACGGCAACACAATCCAGGTAATAGATGCTAAGTTTAATACATTCAATAATGTAGTTAAACCCCATCCAATCTTAGATGAAACCAAAGAAGAAGTAGAATTTTCTTATAAAGTAAATTCGGATTATTATTCATACCAAAATAAAGAACTGGTAGGATTTGGTGAGTTTGGATTATTCAGAGATTTACCTGTTCAAAAAATTATTATAGCTCCCGTTCAATATGATGCCGCAACTAATACCATAAGGCTTTATTCAAAAATAAGATTTAGAATAAACTTCTCAAGACCAACTCAGCAAACACAAAGAATAGATGAAGACTTATCAAGCATTGTAATTAACTATGAAACCGCTCGAAATTGGGGTGTCGCAAAAGGTCTCGATAGGATACAAGCAACCGTTCAAAATTCCGTACTTGCTACCGGCACATGGTATAAATTCGAAGCTCCGGAAGAAGGAATCTACAGAATAGATCGAACTCAACTTTCCTCTATGGGTATTGACCCGAACACTGTTGATCCAAGAACTATTAAAATATATAATAACGGCGGTTACCAGTTAAACGAAACTGTTACTGCTCCAAGACCCAATGATCTTATTGAAAATGCTATTTTAGTTATAGGAGAAGAAGACGGTAAATTTGATCAGAACGATTATATTTTATTTTACGGAAGAGGAACGGACTTTTTCGAATACGATGAAGCCAGAAATAATATAAGAAGATACAAACACGATTTCTCAAAAAAGAATTTTTATTTTATTACATCAGGCGGGGCTACCGGTAAAAGAATAGATTTGAAACCTTCTTTGAATGAACCTAATCCAATTATCCAAACTGAAACCGATTACTATCTTTTTCATGAAGAAGATCTAATTAACTTAGGGAAAAGCGGCAGAGATTATTGGGGTGAATCGATGACTTCGTCAATGCCGAGTCAAACATTTATTAATACTCTGCATGAATTAGTTCCTTCTACAACTATTAATTATAATTTTAGGCTTGCTAATTCAACAAGAATTGGTACAGCAGGCGCAATTAATTTTAATATACAAGAGAATAGTCAGATAATTTACACAGGTGTTTTGCATGGGTGGACCACACGTTATCGGTTCGGTTGGGATATTATAGCAACAGCAGTTTATTCTGGTTCTTTACCAAATAATATGAGTAACCTTAAATTCACTCTTACAAATCCATCTACTAACTCTCAAGCTAATATAGATTATTTTGAAATTAAATATAGACGTTTTCTACGTGCTAATAATGATGAGTTTATATTCTTTTCAGACCCTTTAAGCGGGATTATTCAATATAACTTGTCTAATTTTACTAACAGCAATATTAATGTATTTGATATATCCGATTATGCAAACATTCAGATGATTGAACCATTATTTTTAAGCGGGGGCGAGTTCAGATTTCAAGATAACGGAACACAAACTAAACGGAAAAAATATATTGGTTTAACAGGAGCAAAATTTAAAACTCCATCAAATATTCAGCCTATACAAAATTCTAATGTTCGAGGTATTACCCAAGGTTCTGAATACATAATTATTGCGCATAAAGACTTTTCTTCGCAAGCACAGAGATTAGCTAATTACAGGGCTAATCAGTCACCAAATCCAATTAGCACAACTTTAGTCTATGTTGATGAAATCTATAACGAATTTTCAAGCGGTTCATTAGACCCAACCGCAATAAGAGATTTTATTGCTTATGCATATAGTAATTGGCAGATAAGACCAAGTTTAGTTTTGTTATTTGGTGATGGTGACTATGATTATCTTAATGTTGAAGGCAAAAATCAAAATTTTATTCCAACTTTTCAAACACGTGAGTCTTTAGCAGAATTATATTCTTATCCTTATGATGATTTTTATTCACGTGTATCGGGGAATGATTTAATCCCGGATGTTGGAGTTGGACGATTAAATGTTACAAATATTGCCGAAGCAGAAATCGTTGTTGATAAAATAATTACTTATGAATCCCAGAAAGAGCGAAGCTTGTGGTGTAATACTATTACATTAGTTGCTGACGATGGACTTACATCAGAGACTAATGATGGGGCACGACATACAGATCAATCAGAAGACCTTTCAAGAAATTATATTCCGAAGACTTTTGATCAAACAAAGATATATCTCGTTGCTTATCCGACAGTTATAACAGGCGGCGGGAGACGAAAACCGGCTGTTAACCAAGCTATAATTGACGCTGTTAATAATGGCACTCTGATCTTGAATTTTATTGGGCATGGCAATCCGGATGTTTGGACTCACGAAAATGTTTTCCTAAAAGATATCACTATCCCACAATTGAAAAATGATAAATACTTTTTCTTAACTGCGGCAACATGTGATTTCGGTAAGTATGACGTACCAGCAGATCAAAGTGCGACCGAGTTAATGCTGCTAAAAGAAGCAAGTGGTTTAATAGGTGCTTTTACAGCAAGTCGCCCTGTATTCTCAATTTCAAACGCAGCGTTGAATAATATGTTTTTCCAGAATATGCTGCAAATAAAAGATACGGATTTACTTCCGAGAAGAATAGGTTATGCTTTTATGGATACTAAAATAATGGGGACAAATGATAGAACTAACGATGAGAAGTTTATATTATTCGGTGACCCGGCAGTAAGACTCAATCAACCCGAAAATCCCGTAACTATTGATTCAATAAATGATTCGGACCTTAGTGTTGATGTGCAGGTTAGTGCACTTGGTAATGTTGATATTACCGGTTCGTTTAAAAACTTAGATGGTTCTCAAAGTAATTTTAACGGCGAAGCTATAATATCGGTTTTCGATGCAAAAAGAAATATTTCGATTCAGGAGCTTGGTTATAAATACAGAATATCACAACAAGGTGGTCTAATTTTTAGAGGTAGAGTAACCGTATCTAATGGAAAATTTAATACCAATTTTACTGTTCCTAAGGATATTTCGTATCAAAATGAAAATGGGAAAGTTGTAGTATACGCCTTCAATAACGAAGTTGATGGGACCGGTTTTACCGAGCGTATAATTGTTGGTGGGACAGATACATCAAGTGTTAATGACGGTAGAGGTCCTAATATTGAAATTTATTTTGACGATCTTTCTTTCGACAACTCTTATTTGGTTAGTTCTAATTTTACTTTACTTGTTAAGCTTGAAGATGAAACAGGTATAAATACAACTGGTTCCGGAGTAGGTCATAACCTCGAAGGTATAATAAATGACGATGAAAATAATCCGATAGATCTTACATCAAATTTTGTCGGTGATTTGGATGCTGGCGGTAAATCAGGTGTTGTGAGTTATAGATTTTCTAATTTTGACGAAGGCGATCATAAACTTAAAATTAAAGCTTGGGATGTATTCAACAATTTGTCAACCGAAGCAACTTTCTTCTCTGTTGTTAATTCCGATCAACTGGCAATAAGAGAAGTGGTAAATTATCCGAATCCGTTTTCTTCAAATACGACATTTACATTTCAGCAGAACTTAACAAAAACTCTCAATGTAAAAGTGAAGATTTATACAATTGCCGGAAGACTTATTAAAGAAATTGAGCAATTTAATATATTAGATAAATTTGTTAGAATTCATTGGGACGGGCGTGACGAGGACGGAGACCAACTCGCTAACGGTACTTATCTTTACAAACTTATTGTTGAATCAACAGACAAAGAATTTAGAGAAACAGTTTTAGGTAAATTAGCAGTTATTAGATAAATTTTATTTAATCTTTATTTGGAGGTATTTCAAGATGAAAAAAGTCGTGTTTCTTTTAATGACAATAGTGATGTTTTTTGGTGCACAGAACAAATTCTTTGCACAGGGTGAAGCTGCTGTTCCATTTCTGCTTTTAGCACCTGATTCGAGAGCCGGCGGTATTGGTGAATCCGGCACCGGATTAGCCGATAACTCCGCTGCAATATTTTGGAACCCTGCCGGTATTGCATTCTTAACTGGTTCGGAAGTTAGTGTTACCCATAGTAATTGGCTGCCGCAGTTTAATCTTGACCTGTTTTATGATTATCTGACTTATCGCCAATATATTGAAAGTCTTGACGGTAGTGTTACCGCAAGTATTACATACATGAACTTTGGGGAGTTTGTTAGAACATCATCTCAATCTCCTGACCCCATCGGTACATTCCGGTCATTCGATGCCGCATTGACTTTGGGGTATGCAACTAAATTAAGCAATGATTGGGGTATGGGTTTTAACTTTAGAGTTATACACAGCCGTTTATCCGATCAGCCGACTGAAAACGAACAGGGAAGTGGTGTCGCAACTTCTGTCAGTTTCGATATTGGTGCGATGTGGAGACCTGAAACCTTAAATATTCCGTTCATAGGCGATATGGGAAATAGATTTTCAATTGGCGTTAACTTGAGCAACCTCGGTCCTAAAATTACTTATATCGATCAAGCACAATCTGACCCGATTCCTACTAACTTTAGATTAGGTTTTGCTACAAGAATTTTTGAAGATGAATATAATTCGTTAACCTACACACTGGATTTCAGTAAACTTCTCGTAAGCAGAGTTGATAGCGGTAAAACAAAAGATGAGTTTTATAAAGCAATATTTACCGCTTGGGGAGATCAATCTTTTGGCGAAGAACTTAGAGATATTGTTACTTCGATGGGATTGGAATATTGGTACGGTAAACCGGATGAATTTATGTTTGCATTAAGAACAGGTTTCTTTTATGAAGATCCGTCTTATGGCAATAGAAAATTCATAACACTCGGTGCCGGTATTAGATATGATATGTATGGTTTTGATTTTAGTTATATAACAACAGATATGTTTAAAGACGGTGAGAATCATCCGCTTTCTGATACATTAAGATTTACTCTCCTCATTGGCTGGGGATCAACTCCTTCACAAACAAAAGGTTTTCCACGCGGAATCTAATCAATATGAAAAATTCTATCTCGTTTATTCTTTCTTTAGTTTTAAGTTTGGGCATGGTAAATGCCCAAACTTCTTTTAAGCTGAATCCAAGTCCAAGAAGCGAACCATTAAGGTTAGCACAAAATGACACTTTGAAAATTCTTGCGGTAATGGTGGAATTCCAACAAGATAACGACGGCAATACATTCGGCAACGGAAAATTCGGTTCAATGTATTCTAAAGATTACGGTAATACTATTTTAGACCCTTTGCCTCATAATGCAGCTTATTTTGAAAGTCATCTTGAATTTGCACGAAATTATTTTAATAAAGTTTCGGATGGAGTCTTTAATATTTCATACACTGTATTCCCGAATATAATTACTGTTTCAAAAACTATAAGAGATTACTCACCTCCTCCGCGAACTGAGGATTTTTCTGGGTTAGCATCTTTTGCTCAAGAAGTCTGGCAACTTGCCGATCAAACCGGGCAAATTGATTTTTCCAAATATGATATGTTTACAATATTCCATGCGGGAGTCGGTCGAGAAATTCCTACACCAGGCAGTATCGGATTGGAGCGAGATATACCTTCGTTGTATTTAAGCGAGAACGCATTTAAAAGAATTCTTGGTAGTTCATTTAATGGAATCCCTGTTAACAATGGAAGCTTTCTTATTAATAATACTGCAATATTACCATCAACAGAGAATAGAGAAATTGAAAGTTTCGGTCAAGTATATTTGCAAGAATTTACAATTAACGGGTTGATTGTTGGTACAATTGCTTCTCATATGGGGTTGCCGGATTTATTTAATACCGAAACCGGAACAAGTGCGATAGGAAGATTCGGTTTGATGGATGGTCAAGCGCTTTTTGCATACAACGGTTTGTTCCCGCCTGAACCTTCGGCTTGGGAGAAAGTGTATTTGGGATGGATTACACCAAAAACTCTTTCATTAGAAGACCAAACAGTTAATCTAACAACTTATCAAACAGCAGCAGAAGGGGATGATGTTCTTGTTAAGATACCTATTAATTCTAATGAATATTATCTTATTGAAAATCGTAAACGAGATGCTAATAAAGACGGAATTACACTTACATATAAAATCGGTTCTTCAATCAATACAATTAGGTTTGATAAGGATACGCAAAAGTTTTCTCCTTTCGGAGCAGATACTTTAATCGGCGTTGTAATTGATGTTGATGAATTTGATTGGGCTTTACCGGGTTTTCTTGAAACACAATCTTTTGATGATCCTTTCGAAGATGTAGGATTTATAATTTGGCATATTGATGAAGAAGTAATTAGACAGAATATAGAAACAAACACAATTAATAATGACCGCAGCAGGCTTGGTGTGAAAGTTGTTGAAGCGGATGGGATATTTGATATTGGAGAAGAGTTCACAACTATATTCGGTGAAACAGTTATCGGTGAAGGAACAAAACAAGATACTTGGTACAGGGGAAATCCTTCTAAATTTTATGAGAACAAATTTAATTCAAATACAAAACCGCCAGCAGTTTCAAATTCCGGTGCTAATTCTTTAATTGATATTACCGATATATCAACTATCGGAAACGAAATGTCATTCAAGATTAGTTTTAAGAGCAATTCTGTTACTAAATTAATACATAAAGAATTAACACTTGATGATGCTGTTAAAAATATTTTTGGTATTGAAAACTATATAGTTATTCATGCCGGTGATGCAATCCATCTTTATGATAATAACGGAGAATTTCTATTAACTCAAAATGAGGTTAGTGATATAAAACCGGCGGTATGGCAAAAAGATGATTTTAATTTTGTTGTCGGCTCGATTAATAATTTACTAAAAGTTGTGTCATTTGACGCTTTTGATCATACTCAACTTGTTGAATATGAGATTTTGGTTGACGAAAAAGTAACTTCTCCAATTGTTATTTCTGAAAGTAATGTTGGCTATGATATATTTATCGGGACAGAAACCGGAAAAGTCTTGAGATACAATTTTAATCAGGACAATACAGAAAAATTAATGCTCTTAGAAACGTTCAATGTTTTTAATAATGTCCCGGTTAAACAGGTTGTATATAATTATCATCAACAAGTAGTCTTTGCAATTGCAGGTAATCAATATTGGAATTCTGTTGAAGGACAAATTTATAATTATGACAATAATTTATTGAAAATTGCTGTTACGGGTTATGTTATAGAGGATATTGCTTCAAGTATTGCAGTAATACTCGACGAGGATAACAATTTTATTGTAAAACCAATTTTGGTTGGTGAAAAGATTTTTTCAGTATCCGGCGATGAACCAATCGAAGACTTTTTATTAACAGACTTAAAATATGATAGAAAATTACATATTGTCTATTCTCAAAAAAATAAAATTGGCGCTCTTAATTATGAAGGTTCTACTTCGGAATATTTTCCTGTTAATCTTAGTTCAAAATCTTCCGTAATTGAAAATAAGTACTTGCTTTCGGTGAATCTAAATGCAAATAATTATTGGGACGTTCTTGGCTTCGATCAGAATGGGATGATTTTTGCGGTTGACGGCAGAAGGGGAGAGACCATTCCCGGTTTCCCGATTTCCTCCGGTTCGGGAAGTAATGTTCACCCCGTTATTTATAAAAGCAACAACGATAGATTAATGTTGGTTAACAATAATAATGATCT
>DSBF01000153.1 GCA_011049495.1 Ignavibacteria bacterium | reverse complement strand
TTGGTAAGTGAAAAATTCGGTCGCTGTCAGTATTTCTTAATTGTTGATTCAGGCACAATGAAGTTCGAAGCGGTTTCAAACTTAGGCGAACAAATGCAGAACGGCGCAGGACCTAAAGCTGCAGAGTTGATAATCAACAAAGGGGCAGAGGTTTTACTTACCGGACACGTTGGCGATAAAGCTGAAGATGCCCTAAAAAGATCGGGTATTAGAATTGTTGACGGATTTACCGGAAACGAAAAAGTAAAAGATGCATTGAATAACTATCTAAAAACAAAGGAGAATTAAGATGAATAAAGAAGACTTAATCAAATTGATGAATCAGAACTTAGCTAATCTTTCCGTACTTAACGTAAAACTACATAATTATCACTGGAACGTTAAGGGAATTCATTTCAAACCTATACACGAGATGACAGAAGCTTATTATGATTATTTCATTGAACAATATGATGAAGTTGCAGAAAGAATCGTGCAGCTTGGCGGTAAACCATTGGCTACATTAAAAGACTATTTAGATAACACAACATTCAAAGAAGAATCTAAAAATGAATTCGACGGCAAAATAGTTTTGCAGGGCGTTCTTTCTGATTTTGAAAAGTTGAAAGAAGAGTATAAAAAAATGGCTGAAGCTGCTGATGAATTAAATGATTCAACAACTGTAGCCTTAGCAGAAGATAACATTGCTTGGCTCGAAAAAGAAATATGGATGGTTAAAGCAAGCGTAGCGTAAAGTTATTTTTAAAACTTGGGCAACCTTCGAGGTCACATGCATTACGACCTCGAAGGTTACTGGTAAAATTATATCCAGGATTATTCAGATAAAGGAGAATATAACTTGTACGTCCCAACAAAAATATTTTTCACTAAAGGAGTCGGAAGACACAAAGATTATCTCAGCTCCTTTGAAGCTGCTTTAAGAAATGCCGGAATTGAAAAATGTAATTTAGTAAACGTAAGCAGCATATATCCGCCCGGCTGTAAGAGAATAAGCAGAGAACAGGGATTAAAAGAAATTAGCGCCGGTCAAATTACTTTCGCGGTAATGGCAAGAAATTCCACAAACGAACCGAACAGATTAATCGCTTCTTCAATTGGAGTTGCAATTCCCAAAGATCAAACTCAATACGGTTATTTATCGGAGCATCATCCATACGGTGTTAAAGAACAAATTGCCGGGGATTATGCAGAAGATCTCGCAGCACAAATGCTTGCAACAACACTGGGAGTTGAGTTTGACCCGGAAACAGCTTGGAACGAGAGAGAACAAGTTTTCAAAATGTCGGGTAAAATTGTTCGCACTTTTAACATAACACAATCTGCCAAAGGAGATAAACACGGACTGTGGACAACGGTACTTGCGGCGGCAATACTTTTACCATAATTCAGAAAACATAAAAACGGGCTCACAATGAATCTAAAGTTGACAATACTTTATGATAACAATCCATTCAAAAAGAAATTACAAACAGATTGGGGCTTTGCCTCCTTTATTGATACCGGCAAAAATAAAATTCTTTTTGATACCGGCGATAACGGGGAAATTCTTTTAAGTAATATGGCAAAACTCGGTATCGATCCTAAAATTATTGATACGGTTTTCTTATCTCATTTTCATCACGATCATACCGGCGGTTTAAAAGAATTTCTAAAAATTAATTCGAATGTGAACGTATATTTTCCACAATCCTTTCCTCTTGAGTTAATTAAGTTGATTAAAGAAAGCGGGGCGAATCCAATTACCATTTCCGATTTTACGGAAATTTTGCCCGATGTATTTTCATCCGGTGAAATTAAAGCCGCAATCCCTGAACAATCACTTGTTATCAGAAGACCGAATGAGCTTATTATTATCACGGGTTGCGCTCACCCGGGGATAGTTAGAATTGTTCAAAAAATTAAAGATAAATTTCCCGATGAACTTATATATATTATACTCGGAGGATTTCATTTACACAAATTAAATGAAAATGAAATAAACGATGTGATTAAAAAATTGTACGAGATGGTTATATCTGTTGCACCTACTCATTGTACGGGAGACGCTGCAAGAGAAATGTTTAAAAATGCCTTTGATACTGATTATGTTGAAACTGGTGTCGGGAAAAATTTTATAATAAAATAGAAAAGTTAAACGACAAGGAGAGCTTATGAAAGATCATTATAAAAAGCTCGCGGAAGATTTACTTAACCTTGCCGGAATCAAAATGAACGGAAGTAATCCGTGGGATATTCGAATTAACGATGAAAGATTTTACAAAAGAGTTATTACTCAAGCTGAACTCGGTTTAGGCGAATCTTATATGGACGGGTGGTGGGATGCGGAAAAAATTGATGAGTTAATATTTAGAATCGTGCGCGCAAATCTACAAAACAAAGTTAAACGCAATCTTAAAATTGCTTTTCAACTTGCCGGTTTCTACTTACTAAATATGCAGGCAAGAAGACGTGCATTTATCATCGGCGAAAGACATTACGATTTGGGAAACGATTTGTTTAAAAATATGCTCGATAAAAGAATGAATTACAGCTGTGCGTATTGGAAAGATGCCGAAACACTGGATGAAGCTCAAGAAAACAAATTAGATTTAATCTGTAAAAAACTTTATTTGGAACCCGGGATGAAAGTGCTCGATATCGGCTGCGGATGGGGGGCTTTTGGGAAATATGCTGCCGAAAAATATGGAGTTGAAGTAGTGGGCATTACCGTATCAAAGGAACAAGTTGCTCTCGGTAAAGAAATGTGTAAGGGTCTACCCGTTGAATTTCGTTTGCAGGATTACCGTGAACTTAATGAAAAGTTCGATAGAATTGTTTCCGTTGGTATGATTGAGCACGTCGGCTACAAAAACTACAAAGAATATTTCCGGGTTGCATCAAGGTGTTTGGATGATGACGGACTGTTTCTTCTTCACACAATCGGCGGCACAAGATCAACCAAAAATACAGACGCTTGGACACACAAATATATTTTCCCGAACGGGATGCTTCCGTCTATTGCGCAACTCGGTAAAGCAGTTGAAAAATTATTTGTTGTTGAAGACCTGCATAATTTCGGTGCTTATTATGATAAAACGTTGATGGCTTGGTACAAAAATTTCGATAATAATTGGCAGAAACTAAAAGACAAATACGGTCAAAGATTTTATAGAATGTGGAAATACTTTTTGCTCTCTTGTGCCGGTGCATTTAGAGCAAGAAATAAAAATCAGCTTTGGCAAATTGTGTTATCTAAAAACGGTGTGCTGGGAGGTTATAACTCAATAAGATAGCCTTTGCGTCCTTGCGATTGATATTTATTGTCTAACCGCGAAGGCACCGAGACGCAAAGAAAAAGTATTTCAGTTTTACAAAACGATAATCAGGTTACGGAGAGAAAATGTCAAAATTCGGTTTAGCTTTAGGCGGCGGTGGTGCACGGGGATTGGCACACATAGGCGTGCTTAAAGTTCTCGAAAAAGAGAACATCAAAGTTGATGTTATAACCGGATGCAGTATGGGTGCGCTTATCGGTGGAATGTATGCTTATCTCGGCAACGCAAAAGAAGTTGAAGAATTTATTTATGAAACCGTTATTCATCCTAAGTTTTTGGAGCTTGGAATAGATAAATTAAGTGAAAGTGAAAAGCCTGATAAAAATTACTTCGATCAATTTTTTGATTACCTGGATAAGCGTTACCAAGTTTTAAAGTCTCTTAACCATCTTTCTTATTTCGATGAAGAAACTACAAACGAAATGTATAATTTGATTCCCGATGTAAAAATTGAGAGTCTAAAAATAAAATTCTCTGCAATAGCTACGGATTTAATTAGCGGTGAAGAAATAAACTTTACTAAAGGAAGTTTAAGAGAAGCAATAAAAGCAAGCTCAGCTATTCCCGGGATCTTTCCGCCGGTGAAGTATCAAAATTATTTTTTAATTGACGGCAGCGCATCGGAAAGTGTACCTGCCGGAAGAGTAAGAGAACTTGGAGCAGATAGAGTTTTAGCGGTAGATGTTATGCGCCCGATTAAAACCGTAAAACAACCTCAGAATGTTATCGATATTCTTTACCGCGCTGAAGATATAACTTCACATCATCTTTCAATATTAAGATTGCGTGAAGCAGATTTGATAATCCGCCCAAAAGTAAAACACTTAAGCTGGGCTGATTATGAAAAGATTAATGAAATCATTTATGCAGGTGAAAAAACGGCAGAGGAAAATATAAAAGAAATCCGAAAACTGGTTGAGAGTTATTCCTTGTTGCTTAAACTGAAACATAAATTTAAGAAGCTGGATTAAAATAAAAATCATAATAAGCAGTTAAATAAAAAATTTGAGTTGGTAATGGCAAGAACACAACCGTTTGATGAACATTTAGAGGCATATGAAGATTGGTTCAGAAAACACTTTTATGTGTATGAATCGGAATTGGAAGCAGTACGGCATTTCATTCCTTATAACAAAAGAGGAATAGAGATTGGTATAGGTACAGGCAGATTTGCAGCCCCTTTAAAAATTAGAGAAGGAGTTGAACCCTCCCAAAGAATGAGGGAACACTCAACAAAGCTCGGCTTAAAAGTATATCCCGGTACAGCCGAAAGACTGCCGCTTGAAAGCCAAAGCTATGATTTTGCGTTGATGGTAACTACTATTTGCTTTGTCGATGATATCGACAAATCTTTTAAAGAAGTTCATCGAATATTAAAACCGGGCGGTAACTTTATAATCGGCTTGGTTGACAAAGACAGTCCGCTCGGGAAAATATACGAGGAAATCAAAGATCAAAACCAGTTTTACAAATCTGCAACATTTTATTCAACAGAAGAGGTAATTCAACTTCTTCTGCAAAATAAATTTGAAAACATCCAAACAATACAAACAGTTTTCGGAGATTTGGAAGAGATAAAACATCTGCAAAATTTTAAAGAAGGATATAAAGAAGGCGGCTTTGTTGTAATAAACGCCGTAAAAAAATAGAAACTAAAAATCCTACACTAAATAATTATGGAGGTATTACTATGGCACTTATGATAACAGACGAATGCATCAACTGCGGAGCATGTGAACCCGAATGCCCGAACGATGCTATTTCGGAAGGTGAAGAATTTTTTGAAATTGATCCAGAGAAATGCACAGAGTGTGTTGGATATTATGATGAACCGCAATGCAAAGAAGTCTGTCCGGTTGATGAAGCAATAGTTCAGCATCCGGATTACCAAGAATCAAAAGAAGATCTTTTGAAGAAAAAAGAAGCACTTAGCAAAAGTTAATTTAGTGCTTACACTAAGTTGATTGATAAAATAGTATTTAATTCTTTCAATAAAACCGGGTAATAAAAATATGGACTTAAGTTACCAAATAGAATATGAGTTGGAAGTAAAAACATATGATATAGATGCAGCGGGACATGTAAACAATATCGTATATATAAGGTGGCTTGAGGATTTGAGAAATATGCTATTCAAAAAAATGTTTGATTTCAATAACGTTCTAAGTAAAGAATATTACCCGGTTGTTGTTTCTACAAACATCAAGTATAAAAAAACAATTAAAAATGTTTGATACACCTTCGGGGAATATTAAACTCGTTGATTATAATCACGGAATTATGAATTTAAAAATCGAAATAAAATTAAACGACAATATTGCCGCAAGCGCAGATCAGAAATGTGTATTGATAAATCTAAAAACCTCAAAAATGATCTCACAAAAAGAATTGAATGAATTAATGAGTTATAAGTTTTAAGGAGTATAGCTTATCTTAACAAAACCATCTTTTTAGTCTGCGTAAAATCACCGACGATTAGCCTATAATAATAAACCCCGCTCGGCAAATCTTCGGCATTAAATTCGATTTCATATTCTCCGGGCTGCATTGGTTTATTTAATAATGTTTTTATTTCTTTACCGAGAATATCAAATATTCGTAGAGACACAGCATGCTGTGTCTCTACATGGATTGTAAATTGAATAGAGGTGCTCGGATTAAACGGATTCGGATAATTCTGCATTAATCCAAATTCTTTTGGTGTCTCATCTTTTTTTTTAACATCAACAATCGGCGATAAATCAAAATCTGCTACAACAGGTAAGTGATCCGAAACTTCTGTATCGTTTACATTCAGTCCGTATTCATTCAATAGTTCGGGTGACAATTTTTTTGTGTCGAAATTATAACTATTTACTAGCTTCATTACAGAACCCGAGTAAACAATAAAATCTAATCTCCCGGAAGGATAACTTCCCGGATTTGTTGTATATGTCATACCGGTATTTGTAACATAAGGTTTAGCATCATCAAGATAACTGCCGTCCCAATCGGGAGCAAAATCTTCTCCCCATAATCCGTTATAAAAAATGTTACCTGTTATTAATGTGTTGTATTGTCTTCTATCACCGACAAGGTTCATATCGCCCATTATAACAACCGGAATGTTCGGTTGAATTGTCAATACCCCGCCACTATTCATTGCATTACGAAGAAATGCCATTATTGCATCAAACTGATTTTGACGTTTTGAATCCTCCGAACCATCGGTTAAGCAGCACTTTGGATGTGCAACAATAACCAACATATCGGATTCATATTTGGGTCGTAAGTCCAACAAAAACGCACTTGATGCATTGTGAGCATCTGAAACATTTCTTGTCTCAATCGGATAACTATTTTTAATTTCAAACCTGCTAACTAAGACAACATCATAGCCGGAAACTTTTCTATTATACCACTGCTGTCCCTCGCCTGAGGGCAAATAATTTTCAACTCTATCCGCAACAGCTTGTGAAGAAGACGAATAGACTTCCGAAAAGCCAATTATATCCGGCTGAATCGCGGTAAATACATTGTTAAACTTCTGTTGTATATCAAGAGAGTCGTTTGTGATTTTATCTCGTTCAATGTTATAAGCCATTAATCTCAAATACTCGACACTTTGCTTGTTAATCGCAAATGAAGGAGGCGGATCAATTTCGCCTGATTGAAAAGTATATTCAAAACCGCCCAAATCCGGTGTGCGATCATAGTATGCACTTAAAGAAGATGAAGTGTATGCAATAAATTTTATCTTAATTGTATTGCTTGAAAAAAAAGGCAGCCCGGAAATACGTGCATCTCTGCTTATTGCAAATTCGAACTCGTTGCCGGAGAAAGTCGGTGCACCGATAAAACCGATATCATCATGATATATTGTTCTTTCAACAGTTAAATAACTTCTGCCGCGCCTTGTTCCGAAAGTATATTCAAGCTCTGCGCCTATTCCGTCAATTGATTTACCTGTTGATGCGTCATTATCGGTATCTATATAAAGCGTCATATAAACACCGTCAACATTATTATTAACAAGAACAATATCTTGAGTGGTTTGAATTCTTATATAAAGATTTTCGTCATCGTTAGTGACCCACATAGTTTTAAAATCAAACGTTCCGTAAAGATTATCACCGGCAGGATCTTCATAAAAAGTTTCTACATCATCCCAATCACTGAAATCTTCATCGATTAAAATTCTTTTCTGAGCAAAAAGAATAGAAGTAAATAATAATATAAAGAGTATTTTTTTCATGTAACTTTTTCGATTGTTGTAGAGTATAAAAACAAATGTATGAAAACTTTTTCTTAATTTTAATTCATTAACTACTCTCTGTTTGAATCAACTTGGTTTTCCTTTCATCTAATGAATTCAATTAATTTATGATGGAAATAAAATGACAAAGAATACCTTTTCAAAAAAATCACTAAAATATTTATTGCTGTTAATTTTACCCGCGTTGATACTAATTAATTGCGGAGATTCTCTCCCTGTTGAAGAAGATTTATCCGGTAAGAATTATGCACTATTAAACCAAGATAGCGTTGAAGTAATTTATCCCCAAAATGTAAAAGGGAAAATTGCAGTTATTGGATATATTTTCACAAATTGTCCCGACATTTGTCCTCTTACAACAAACAACATGCGTTTAGTCCGGGAAGCACTGAAACAAGAGAATATTACTGGAGTAGAATTTATTACGATAACTTTTGATCCGGAATATGATACTCCTTCTGTATTGAAAGAGTATGCCGAAGTTAGAAGATTAGATACGAGTGATTGGATTTTCCTGACCGGCGATAAGAGCATAACAGATCAAGTAATGAGAGATGTTGGAGTTGTTGCCGTACCGAGTGATTCGACTAAAATGGCAAGCGGCGAGATGATGTATTTTTATGTTCATACAGACCGAATTAATTTAATGGACGAAGACGGAAGAATTCGCGCTTCATATTTAGGAAGCAAACTTAATATTGAAAAAATTGTGAACGATATAAAAACTTTACTTAACTAAAACGAGAGGTGAGTTATGAAAAAATTAATGATTATTGTTTTATCGCTGTTTATTTTCTTTGGGTGCCAGGAGCAAAAAGAAGAACAAATTAAAGAAAAGGAATCTGCAAAATCAGAATTACAAAAAGCGATGAAAGAAGCTGAAACCGGATTGCATATTGTTGATGCATGGGTTCGTCCTGCAGCAATGAATAGAAATACAGGCGTATTTTTTAGTGTAATGAATCATACGGACGATAACGATACATTAATCGCGGCTAAAACTGACATTGCCGAGGAAACAGAAATTCATGAAACCTTTAAACAAGGTGACGATATGATGGGTATGCGTGAAGTCGAATTTATTGTTATTGAAGCCGGAACAGTTTTGGAATTCAAACCCATGTCGTATCATGTTATGCTTATTAATCTTAACGAAGAACTTTTACCGGAACAAGAAATTGAGCTTAAGCTTGAATTTAAACAGGCAGGTGAGCTTAAGATAAAAGCAAAAGTAGAAGACAGAATGCCGAAGATGCAAACAAAAGAAGACAAAACTAAAATGGAAATGTAAATTGGTAACCGCCGGCTTTACGCCGGCGTTTTTATTTATCTAAAATCGGTATTAATTAAAACTGAATCACTCGGTTCATATTCAAACGGAAGCATTTCTGATAAGCGTTGTCTTGCCATATAACCAAAAACCTGCAGCTTAAACTCGTCGTGATATCTTCCTCGTTTATCAAAGTAAACCGAATCGGAATGAAGTTTAATCATGGAGATTTGCGGCTGATAATTTAGATCGTTGTACTCTTTGTTATAAGTAATTTGAATTGCTTTATCTGTTTTTAAATACAATTCATTTTCTATTGTGCTTTCAGTAATAATCGAGTCAGGATAAAAAATTCGCGATATTGTTCTTCGTCCCCCGGCTCCTAAATAATATTCATTTAAATACGCATCAAATCCATTTTTTCTCATAAACATACTATCATCATAAATAAATTTTGTGCCGCCTTCGGTAACATTATCCAAATCAACTAAAATTGTTACCGAGTCTTTTTTCTCTTTAATTAAAGTATAGGCTGTAGCAAGCGGTCTTAAAAAATGCCTAAGCGAACCCATATACGCTTCAAGACGATTGTTTTTACAAACATCATAATCTTCATCAAAGTCTGATTCCATTTCTTCAAAATACGGATGCCCTGAGTATTTTATTGTGCCGTAATCGTATGAAAAATACTCGAGATAGTAATTTACAATATAACCCAAGCTTCTATTCTCAATTTCAATTGGAACATTAGTTTCGGCATACAGAATCCCTTTCTTATCTTTGTTAAAAGAGATTGTAAACGGATTTAATATTTCGCATCCCTTAGCAAACCAGGTTGACCCGAATAAACTTTCTTGAAAGATTTCCAAGTTCTTCTGCCACTCTTTATCGTACAAATCCGATATATCTATTTCGGGGAATTCAATTGGTTTGGGATGCAATTCTAAATCTACCTGGAAGATTTTATTTTTCTTTATATCGGCACTAATACTTTGATTCTCATAAGAAAGATGGGATATTATAAGGTTGTATCTGCCGGGGGGAATTTTATCGATTTCAAAATAACCGTTTCTATTAGAACTTGTTCCGACCAAAGAATTGGCGATAAAAATATTTACACTCTCAACAGGGAGTTTGGTCTGTTCATCTAATATTCTGCCCGATACTTTTCCGTAACCTGATTGTGAAAGTAAAATAACCGGAAAAAGCAAAACAAGAAGAAATATTTTCATTTATCTAATCTGCTTTAGTGTCATCTACATTAATTGCAAGAACACTTTCGGCTGTTACTATATTGATAAAAAATTCACCTTGCATCGGTTTGTTATCGGGAATTATTAAATCCGGTTTAGTAAGCCACTCTTTCGCTGAATTCCAATCATCATCCTTCGGAATGAACCATTCGGAATTATCAGCTAATTTTATAATTCTTTTTTCTTGATCTATACTTTGAACATATTGAATTTTTCCCTTCATCAAACCTTGCATTTCAACATCGTCAAAATCACCGGAACCGGAAAAATTAATTTTACTGTTTCGCAAATAGAAATATCCTGCACCGGCATAGTTTTCAACAACAAGTAAAACAGGGGTTGAATTAACTGCGATAATGATTCTGTTTGTTTTAACTGTTGTCCCGTTGGAAAAACTGACATATTGATCATTTACATTGGCAATCTTTGTATAAATATAACCCACTTCTTGAAAGTAAGTTCTTGAATCAAAACCACTACAAGAAATCAGAATAAGTGACACAATCGAAAGTGCAGCAATTTGTTTTTTCATTTTTATTTAATTTGTTGTTTTTGCGGACTCTGCCATTGTTTCGGAAACAACACCGACATACATTGTTGTTATAATGTTTGTGATTCTAATATTGTTATTACTTTTTGATACAATCACTTCGGTACCCGGCGACCATTTACTGAGTTCTTCTTTGTCTTCTTTTGTTTTCACTTTGAAGCTTTGACCGTTGCTTAACTTAATCGTTCCTTTCTCGGAATTTGTTTTTTCAACTTCAACCAATGTTCCGATGTTATATACATTTAGTTTTTCATTTAATGCAGGCACGTACAATTTATTTTTACCGACAGCACTTGCATTTTGCATTAAGGTAACATTTACTTTTTCATTTTTGATATAAAGAAAACCTTCATTCCTGTCTTTTTCTAAAACAATTATAATTGGCTGCATTGACATCGCTGTTACATGTCTATCGGTTCGCCATGCAAGGTTATTCGTCAATAAAATTAAATTGCCGTCAATTTCGTTAATAAACCCGGTGAGATACCTGACTTCTTTTTCGGCTGCGGTGAGATTAAACAGCGAAAGACAAAACACGAATAAAATGGAGTTGATAATGACTCTTGTTTTCATTGCTTCCCCCTTTGTTCTGAGTGTTTATAGTTAAAGTTAAATTATTTTTTAATTCCAAACAAGATTAAAATTAGGAATATTTTGATGCTGCGGATATTTAATATTACAATTACTATTTTATGTCTCTTAATTTGGAGAAGAAATGCATAGATTATTTATAATTGCTTTTATATCATTAATTCTGTTTTGTTCATGTGGTGAAGAAAATTACCCCGAAAAGGGAACTCCCGATTATATTCAAGAAATTAATCAATGGCATGCACAAAGAGTCGAAAGATTAAAACAACCTTCGGGATGGTTAAATCTAGCCGGATTGTTTTGGTTAAAAGAAGGTGCAAATACATTTGGGTCTGATAAGTCAAATGATTTGGTTTTCCCCGGTGGCATGGCTGATAAAATCGGAAGTTTTATATTGCAAGACTCTGTTGTTACCTTAAAAGTTAATGAAAGCGTTGATGTACTTGTTGACAGCCAGTTAGTCAAAGAACACATATTAATCCCGGATACAAAAAGAAATACAACTAAAATGAATCTCGATTCATACGAATGGAATTTAATCGTACGTTCGGGCAATATGTACGGAATTCGTCTTCGTGATCTTAATGCGGATATTTTAAAAACTTTTGAAGGCATTGAAAGATTCCCTGTTAATGAAGATTGGAAGATTGAGGCAGAGTACCAACCATTTGATCCACCGAGAGAAATTGATATACCGACAATAATCGGAACAATTGAAAAAGATTTCTCACCCGGAAAACTTGTGTTTAATATTAATGAAAAAGAATATGAACTGTTTCCAACAAAATCCGGGAATGGATTGTTTATTGTCTTTGCTGATTTAACATCAGGTGAAGAAACATACGGTGCCGGAAGATTTTTATATACAGATTTACCGGATTCAAATAACATTGTTATACTCGATTTCAACAAAGCATACAATCCGCCGTGTGCATTTTCAAAATATGCAACATGTCCGTTACCGCCAAAAGAAAATTATTTAAAAGTTAGAATTACTGCCGTCGAGAAGAATTATGATTATGGTCATTGAGAAGAAATTGTAGAAGAGTTTTTCAGTGAATTCGTTCCGGCTGGTTTTTGAATTCTAAAATGTAATCTTCAACTTCGGAATACTTTGAACAAACAAAAGATTTTTTTCTGTAACAAAATCCCAAGAAGTAGAATTTAATTATGCCGCTATACCCTTGTTCTGTTTCATAAATCTTAATGGATTTGTTCCCCAATCTTTTGCCGTAGATTAATTTGTTTTCTGCCACGACAAAGCCCTCGTTTATTATGCCCTTATTGATAAATTTTCAACGCCCTTGGAAATTCAAACGAATATAAGTGGTTTATATTGTAATTGCAATAAATAAAAACAATCAGGAGTTACCCCGAAAATTAAATGAGTATTCATCTAAGTTGTTTAGTTTATTACACATTTAGCAGTTAGCAAATGGAAAAATTAATTATATGTAGAATAACAATATTTTATTTATTCGCGCA
>DSBF01000096.1 GCA_011049495.1 Ignavibacteria bacterium | reverse complement strand
GAGAAAATGAAATATTAGAGAAAATCAGAGTATTATTAATAGACTTTTATGATCCGAAGCGAATTATTCTTTTTGGTTCGCGCGCTAAAGGAAAAAACAAATTAGGGTCTGATTTTGATTTCGCAGTTGATACAGATAGAATTCCTAATCAAGAAAAGTTATTCTCTTTGAGAAAGGAAATTGACAATATCTCTGGTCTTTACAAAATTGATGTTGTATTTTTAAGTGATGTTGACGATGAGTTTAAACAAATTATTTTAGAAACCGGAAAAGTTATATATGAAAAAGGAAGTTGAATACTCTATTAAGAAACTTGAAACAGCAACCCAACGATTAGAAGAGGGAATTAATTCTGTTAAGGATGATTTGGACAAAGATGGTGTAATTCAAAGGTTTGAATTTACTTTTGAATTACTTTGGAAAACAATCAAGATTTACTTTGAAGAAAAAGGTATTCTTTGTAAATCTCCAAAGGATTGCCTGCAGCAGGCTTTTAAGTATGGTCTAATAACTAATGAGCTTGTATATTTGAATATGTTGAACGATAGGAACAAAACTTCACACTTGTATGACCAATCTGCCTCAGAAGAGATATATATGAATATTAAATCCGAATATTTAGAAGCTATCAATTCTCTATTAGCAAAAATCAAAACCGATTAAAATATTCTGTGGTGCTTGAAGTCCTCAGCGGTGGGGGTTCACCTAAAAGTTCACCAATCGACAATCGACACAAAGAAAAACAATGGGTAGAAAGAACAAAGATTTTTTTGATAAAGTATTTGAGATAACTGCAAAAATTCCGAAAGGAAATGTTACGACCTACGGTGCAATTGCCGAAGCATGCGGATTAAAATCTGCCGCAAGAACTGTAGGCTGGGCGCTTAATTCTTCGAAACATTCCAACATTCCTGCACATAGAGTTGTAAACAGAATGGGCGCACTTACCGGTAAAATGCATTTCGGTGATCCTCATTTAATGAAAGACTTACTAATCTTCGAAGGTGTGGAATTTGACGAAAATGATTGTGTTAATATGAAAAAGCATTTTTGGAAACCTAGATGAAATTCAGTAGAAAGATATTTTGTTGGGACGCCCAGTCTAACCGGGACTTTGTCTCAACATTACGAATTAATATCGCTCTACTTCAACATTTGAATCGAATTCACGAAATCTGTAAAAATTCTTGTATGTAAAAGTAAATCTGATTAATTTTTTGTACAATTTTTCAGTGAAAAGAGAAATAAATGAGTTTAGTTGTTGATACTTCCGTTATTATTTCTGTCATTACAAATGAAAAAAGTAAATCAAAACTAATAGAGATTACAAAAGGTGTGGATTTAATCTCACCTTCATCGCTTCATTGGGAAATTGGAAATGCTTTCTCAGCAATGTTTAAGAGAAAAAGAATTGATTTGAAAACAGCAAAGAAGGCTATAGAATATTACGAAATGATCCCGATTAGATTGCTTGATATTGATATCAATAAATCTGTTGAAATAGCTCATCAATACGGATTGTATGCATATGATGCATATTTTTTGGAGTGTGCAAGAAATTATAATGCGCAATTGTTAACAATCGATGGTGGTCTAACTTTAGTAGCAAAGCAAATGGATATTAATGTAATCGAGGTATAAAATGAATACATATACATATAGTGAAGCTAGGCAACGATTAGCAGCTCTTTTAGATAAGGCAAAAAAAGAAGGGAAAGTAATAATTAAAAGAAAAGATGGTTCTATTTTTGAGTTAAAATCTATCACAGAAAGTAAATCTCCACTTGATGTGAAAGGTGTAAATCTGAAATTGGATAAGAAAGAAATTATTGATATCCTCAGAGAAGTGAGAAGTAGATAGTATTAATTTGTTGAGACACAGCAATGTTTTGTCTCTATACAATACGAATTAATATCTCCGCACTTCCACATTTGAAACGGCACCTCGAACATCAATTACAATTTTTTTATCCGCGCTCGTAAAATTTTCTGTTTCATATGCGTTGTTAACTTTGTTGAATCCCTTGAATTCTTTACCGGATAAAAACATTTTACCGGATATTTGGCAGCCGCTTTTTCTTGGTATTGCAATTTCCAAATTTGCCGCACCCATCTCTACATTTATATTGGTTCTATCGGATTTATCACCCAAACGTAAATCAATATCAGTTGCCCCGGTCTTTAAAGTCAGCTCATCAATTTTGAATTCTTCCAGTTCAAAAATTGCTTTTGCCGCACCGATTTTAAATTCCATTTCCCATGTTGGATTATCATTTAAACTCAAAAGCAAGGTATTGTTGAGATCGTCGTCAAACGGTCTAAACTTTTTACTCCTCATTTCAAAATCAATATAAGCAGCATCATTTAATGTTCTTGTATCGACACGGTATTTAACTCTTTCTCCGCGTGAATAACCTGAGAGCAGATCGTGAGAAGTTTTGCGAATAATTATTTTACCCGCCCCGGCAGATAAATTTAGTTTAGCTTTTGAAATACTATCGTCATAATCAACAACATATTGATTTTGAGAATCGCGCCATTCAACTCTTCTATCCCAATCGTTATTCCAAAAATTAAAATGAAGAACGTTAGAAATACCGCCGTATATGATAAGCGCAGTAACTATTCCAAACAAAATTGCAAAGAATGGTTTAATAATAGTTTTTCTCGCTAAGATTATTCCGCCCCATAGAATTAAAATTAATGGCCATAAATCCCAAACAAAGTCCCAGTCTAATTCAAACCAGTTGAACTTAGCGGCAAAAATTAAAATTCCGATTGTAACGAAAAAGAATCCCCAAAATAATTTACCTGAGTTCATCTTTTTTCTCTCTTTTGGTTAATGAATCAATAACAAGCCAAATACCGATTATAAGTATCGCAAGTGGAAAGATATCTTTAAATCGAAAAGAAGGGAACCAGTTCTCCGCTAAAAATATAAAGCCGAGTGCAATTAATATTATACCAACAGCAGTTTTTCCTTTACCTTCTTTTTTTATCGGTTGATGAGTCCCGGTACTTTGAGTCTCACTTGTTGTTTCGTTCTCCGGTTTATCGCTGCTCGGTCCCATTTCATAACTAAAATGATTGTATGGCTCTTCCTGAACAACAATCCATAAAATAATATAAAGTAAGATTCCAAGTCCGTTAATTAAAGTAATAATAACAAACAAAACTCTAATTAAAACCGGGTCGATGTTTAAGTAATCACCAAGCCCTCCGGCAACACCCCCTATTACTTTTTTTGTACGCGAACGATATAATCTCTCTGTCATAACTCACCTCAATTTTGGAATTCAGTTTTTTAGACGTACTTATCTTTGAAATGTTTTGACGTTATTTTAAGAATTTCCCCATTTACTTATCATAAATTGTCATCCAAGGAATATACTTCGGGATACATATCACAATCAAATCGCTAAATTTTAATGATACATTCCTATTTTCATTGAAAAATCAGAATAAGTTGTCTATTTTTTCAAGTAATAAAATTATTAGTTTATACATGAAAATTGCTCTGTGTCAAGCCAACCCGATAATCGGCGACATAGAAGGAAATAAAGAGAAGATTTTAGAAGGTTATAGAAGGGGAGTAAAAGATCAAGTTGATCTTGTAATTTTTCCCGAACTTTTCCTTTGCGGATACCAACCTCAAGATCTCGTCGAAAAGAAAGAATTCCGTGACGCTGTAATCAAAGCAGCCGATGAAATTGCTTCTCATACCGCTGATGTGGGTTTAATTTTCGGAACTATTACCGAAGAATTCGATAACGTAGGAACCGGGATTTATAATTCCGCTGCTTTTTGTTATAAAGGTAAAATTCAATTTGTTCAGCACAAAACTTTACTTCCTAATTACGATGTATTTGACGAAGTGAGATATTTTCAACCTGCTAAAAATGTATTTACTCATCAATTTGGAAGTGAACAAATTGGTATTTCAATTTGTGAAGACATTTGGAATGATGCCGATTATTGGGAAAAAAGAAGATATGAATATGACCCTGTTCAAAGATTAGTTGATAATGGTGCAACTATTTTGATAAATATCTCAGCCAGTCCTTACGCTTACGGAAGAAGAAAAGAAAGATATGATATGCTTTCTACTCTTACCAAAACAGATAAATTACCGCTTGCTTATGTATGCACTGTGGGAGCTCAAACCGATTTGATTTTCGACGGTGCAAGTATGTGTTTTAATTCTGATGGCAAACTACAGCTTATCGGTAAAACTTATGAAGAAGACTATTTTATTTTTGATACGAAGAAAGATTATGACGAAATAACAAATTTCGAAAAATCATTTGAAGAAGAAGTTCTTAATGCTTTGATCTACGGATTAAAAGAATACGGGGGAAAAACCGGGTTCAAAAAAGCATTAGTTGGGTTAAGCGGGGGAATTGATTCTGCAATAGTTACTTACATAGCAGTAAAAGCTTTCGGTAAAGAAAATGTTCATGTTATAATGATGCCTTCCGAATTTTCATCCGAGGGAAGTTTGAAAGATTCTCAACAACTTATTTCAAATCTCGGTATCTCATCAGATACGATTTCTATTCAACCGGTATTTGAAAAAACCAAAGAAATGCTTGAACCTGTTTTCGGAAATAAAAAAAAAGATACGACGGAAGAAAATTTGCAATCCCGTATCCGTGGTCTTTATTTAATGGCTCTTTCTAATAAGTTCGGTTATTTATTATGTACAACAGGAAATAAATCAGAGATAGCGGTTGGTTATGCAACTCTTTACGGTGATATGGCTGGTGCTTTATCTGTTATTGGCGATGTTTACAAAACTGATGTATACCGAATTGCAAATTATATCAACAGAAATGAAGAAATAATTCCTCAAAATATTATTGATAAAGAACCATCTGCAGAATTACGACCGAATCAGACGGATCAAGATTCACTTCCGCCTTACCCGGTTCTTGATAGAATTTTAAAGATGTATTTGGAAGAATACAAAGAATTCAATGAAATAAATGAAGAAATAAATGATGCCGAAACCGTTCACAAAGTTTTAAGATTAGTTGATCTCAACGAGTTTAAACGCAAACAAGCCGCACCCGTTTTGAGAGTTACTACTAAAGCTTTCGGTTACGGAAGACGTTTCCCTATTGTTCAAAGATGGAGAAAATAATGATCTCGCTAAATAAAAAATATTTTAAGTCACTGTTAACAATCTTATTGTTTGCTATTATTTCAAATGCTCAGTTCGGACCACCGGAAAACTTAGTAAATACGCAACTCTATCAGTCATTTGATAAAATACATGCAGGCAGCCAATTTAAATTTGCACTTAAAATCGATATCGAAGATACCTGGCATATTAATTCTCATAAACCGAATGAAGATTTTTTAATTCCATCGGAAATTAGCGCTGAGTTAACGAAGAATTTTAATATACTTACATTATCATATCCGACACCGCATGAATATAATTTCGGTTTTTCTGATGTACCGGTAAGTGTGTTTGAAGGAGAAATTTTTGTCGGCGGAATAATTGAAGTAAATCCAAATACTTCTCCGGGAGTTTATGAAATTCCGATCGAGTTTACTTATCAAGCTTGTAATGATGTTACTTGTCTTCCGCCAAACTCGGTTAAGGATACAATTAGAGTGGAAATCGTCGATAATCAAACTCCAATTACGGAAATAAACGGTGATATATTTTCGAAAATAGATTTGAGCTATATCAACCAATCATTAGATAAAGATGAAGATTCACTTGTAACTCAACTAGAATCGAGCGGGTTAATAATAAGTTTATTGCTGGTTTTTATCGGCGGACTCGCGTTAAATCTTACACCGTGCGTTTATCCTTTAATCCCGATTACGGTTAGTTATTTCGGCGGACAAAGTGAAGGCAGAACAGGGAAACTTTTTATTCTTGGTTTAATTTATGTCCTTGGTATGTCTGTTACCTATTCGGTTATTGGAGTTGTAACTTCTTTAAGCGGTGCAATTTTTGGCGGGTTATTGCAAAACCCAATTGTGATAATTTTTGTCGCAGCAGTTTTTGTAATTCTCTCGTTAAGCATGTTCGGGCTTTATGAATTCAAACTCCCCGATTCACTCGTGATGAAAGCCGGCGGTGCAAAGTCCGGGACTTTAGGTGCGCTATTTATGGGCTTGACTATGGGCGTTGTTGCAGCTCCTTGTATCGGACCTTTTGTTTTAGGACTTGTAACTTATGTTGCCGCAAAAGGCGATCCGTTATTCGGATTCTTAATGTTTTTCTTTTTGGCACTCGGATTAGGAACCCCTTATTTATTCCTTGCTCTTTTTTCCGGGAAAATCAAACAACTTCCAAGAGCCGGTTTTTGGATGGAAGCAGTCAAACATATTTTCGGTTTCTTGCTTATTGGTATGGCACTTTATTTTATCGGACCTCTTCTTCCAAAAGATGTGAATACCTATCTACTTCCGGTTTATGGAATTCTTGTTGCTGTAATTCTTTTATTTGTCGATAAAAAAGGAAATGAAATTAAAGGATTCAGAATTTTTAAATATGTTTTTGCTCTATTAGTGTTATTAATTTCAACTTATGCAATAATTCCCTCTGAAAGAAATTCACCGAACTGGCAGGAATTTACTTTTGAAAGTTACGATGATGCAATCGCGAATAATGATAAAATTCTGATAGATTTTTATGCCGATTGGTGTATTCCCTGTAAAGAACTTGATGCACTTACATTTTCTGATCCGCAAGTAATAGAAAAATCAAATGAGTTTACTGCATTCAAAGTTGATATGACACGAACAATGGATGAAAAAACAGAAGAAATAAGAGATCGATTCAATATTATTGGTATGCCGACAGTTTTAATTATTGATTCACGAGGCAATGAAATTCGTCGTTTAACCGGGTTTGTAAATGCAAAAGAGTTTTTAGAAATTCTATCTATAGTGGAATAAAACCAGTTTTAATTGCTAATAGTAATTAGCTTTTCTAACTTAGTACATTACTTTTAATTAAATATGTATCAATAAATACAAGAGTTAAGTAAAAAAATGACACAAGTAAACGGAAAAAAAGTTGAACAAATTTCCGAAGTAACTGTAATGTTTGCCGGAGATTCCGGTGACGGAATGCAGTTAACCGGAACACAATTCAGTGATACGACTGCAATTGTAGGAAACGATTTAAGTACATTACCCGATTATCCGGCTGAAATTCGCGCACCCGCAGGTACTTTGTACGGTGTATCCGGATTTCAATTACATTTTAGTTCAAAAGATGTACACACACCGGGCGATAGCCCTGATGTATTGGTAGCAATGAATCCAGCAGCTCTAAAAGTTAATCTAAGAAACTTGAAACCATCAGCTGTAATTATTGTCAATTCCGATGCGTTTGATCCGAAAAATTTAAAAACTGCACGTTATGAATCTAATCCGTTGGAAGACGATACATTAACAGGTCATAAAGTATTCCAAGTTCCGATAACTTCACTTACAATCAATGCATTAAAGGATACTTCTTTAAGTACAAAAGAAATTCAAAGAAGTAAAAACTTTTTTGCTCTTGGTTTGATGTATTGGTTGTTTAATAGACCTCTTGAACCTACTTTAAAATGGATTGAATCAAAATTTTCCAAAACACCGCAATTCATTGATGCAAATACCAAAGCTTTGAAGGCAGGTTATTATTTTGGTGAACAAACTGAATTGTTTACAACCAGGTATACAGTTGAACCAGCTGAACTTCCTAAAGGAATTTATAGAAACGTTTCGGGGAATGAAGCTATATCATTAGGTTTTGTTGCAGCTTCCGAACTATGCGGTCTTCCTTTATTCTTAGGATCATACCCTATAACTCCCGCTTCTGAAATTCTACATTTCTTAAGCGGATATAAAAATTTCGGAGTAAAAACTTTTCAAGCTGAAGATGAGATTGCCGGTATCACATCTGCTATTGGTGCTTCATTCGGTGGTTCTTTAGCAATTACAACCACAAGCGGTCCGGGTATGGCGTTGAAAACCGAAGCAATGGGTTTAGCTGTGATGACAGAACTCCCGCTCGTTATTATCAATATTCAAAGAGGCGGACCAAGTACCGGGCTTCCTACCAAAACCGAACAAGCTGATTTATTCCAGGCTATTTATGGTAGAAATGGTGAAGCTCCTATTCCTGTAATCGCTGCTAGTACCCCAATTGATTGTTTCTATACGGCGATTGAAGCAGTAAAAATTGCGTTAAAATACATGACTCCTGTAATTCTTTTAAGTGACGGGTATATTGCAAACGGTTCTGAACCGTGGCGAGTTCCTCGTGTTTCGGAACTTCCGACTTTCAAAAAAGAATTTTATACCGATGCAGAAACTTTTCAACCTTATATGAGAGACGAAAATCTTTCGAGACCTTGGGCTGTCCCGGGTACCCCAGGTTTAGAACATCGTATTGGTGGTCTTGAAAAAGCGCACATTACAGGTAATGTAAGTTATGATCCCGACAATCATGATTTTATGGTAAGAATGAGAGCAAATAAAGTTAAAAAAGTACAGCAAGATATTCCTGCACTTGAAATTGACGGTGATAAAGAAGGCGAGCTTTTAGTATTGGGATGGGGCGGAACCTACGGTGCGATAACCGAAGCAGTTGAGCTTGCTCGCAATAATGGTTTGAAGGTTTCTCAAACACACCTCAAATACCTTAATCCGTTACCACAAAATACCGAACAAGTTCTTCGTGGGTTTAAAAAAATTCTTATTCCTGAATTAAACATGGGACAACTTGCGAGAGTATTAAGAGGTGAGTTCTTGATTGAAGTAGAATCTTTTACCAAGATTAAGGGATTACCTTTTAAGTCATCGGAAATATTTAACAAGATAAGCGAATTACTCGGAGGCAGCAATGGCAAATAATGATAACATTGAAATAAAAAAATTAACCGCAAAAGATTTTGCTACCGATCAGGATGTTAGATGGTGTCCCGGTTGCGGTGATTATTCTATTCTTGCTCAAGTTCAAAGATCATTCCCGGATATAGGGATTCCTAAAGAAAAAATTACCTGGATTTCAGGTATCGGATGTTCAAGCCGGTTCCCGTATTATATGAATACTTTTGGGATGCATGGAATTCACGGCAGAGCTGCTGCAATTGCTACCGGACTTAAAATTGCACGTCCCGATTTATCTGTATGGGTTGCAACCGGTGATGGTGATATGCTAAGTATAGGTGGTAATCATTTTATTCATACTTGCAGAAAGAATGTTGATCTTAAAATTCTTCTTTTTAATAATAGAATTTATGGTTTAACAAAAGGGCAATATTCTCCGACTTCGGAAAAAGGTAAAGTTACGAAGAGTACGCCTTACGGTAGTGTTGATTATCCGTTTAATCCTGCGACACTTGCGTTAGGAGCGGAAGCTACTTTTGTTGCAAGAACTATTGATAGAGAACCGAAACATATGCAGGAAATGATCAAACGAGCTGCTGATCATAAAGGAACGGCATTCATTGAGATATTCCAAAATTGCAACATCTTTAATGACGGAGCTTTTTCATTGTTGACTGAAAAAGATACAAAAGAAGATCATCTTTTATATTTAGAACATGATAAACCGATGATTTTCGGTAAAGAGAAAAATAAAGGAATTAAAATTGAAGGCTTTACACCAAAAATTATAGATCTTAATGACGGAAAGCATTCAGTTGATGATGTACTTGTGCATGATGAGTTTGATCATAGTGCTGCAAGAACTTTCATGCTCGCACACCTTTCTGATAATCCTGAAATGCCTACACCGATTGGAATTTTTAGACAAATTTTTAAACCGACTTACAATGAAGGCATTGAGGAACAAATTAAGAGAATCACCGAGAAAAAAGGCAAGGGTGATTTAGAAAAAGTTCTCTTCAGCGGTAATACTTGGGAAGTAAATTAAATTCTTATTGAGATACGGCATTAATGTGCCGTATCTCGTTTCATCACCTGCCAATATCTATGAAATGATAATAAATTTTCGCATTTTAACCCCTTCGTTTTTTCTAAAGGTATAGAATGGATTTTTCTTTATTAAAGAATATTATTACTCAAAATAAATCTTTTATTATTACTTCTCATGTAAACCCGGATGCCGATGCCATCGGTTCTGAATTAGCTCTGTATTTCATTCTCAAAAAATTGAATAAAGAAGTACGAGTTATCAATCATAGTCAATCCCCAAGTTTTCTATCTTTTCTTGATACTAACAACGTAGTTGAAAAATTTGATGCCGAGACACATGAGAAAATAATACATAGTGCAGATGTTATTTTTGTTCTTGATCTCAATCAATCAAATAGACTTGTCAGTATGGAGAAATCGTTTTGTGAAAGTAAAGCAATAAAGATTTGTATCGATCATCATCAAGACCCCGGTGATTTTACGGATCATTATTTTATAGATACAAATGTATCTGCAACTGGTGAACTAATTTATGACTTTATTAAAGAGACCAGCATTGTTGAATTTGATTATGATATTGCACTTCAAATTTATGCTGCGATAATGACCGATACCGGTTCTTTTAAGTATGATAGAACAACTCCGAAAGTACATCGTATAGCGGCTCATCTTTTGGAATTAGGTGTAAATCCGACTTATGTTTTTGATCAAATCTATGACCAAGCAAAATTTGGTAAAATAAAATTACTTGGCAGTTCGTTATCTTCAATCGAACTTTTTGCATCAGGTCAAATTGCAGTGATGGTTATTACTCAAAAAATGCTGCATGAAACCGAAACATTAGAAGCTGATATTGATGGATTTGTAAATTTCTGTCTTGCAATTGAAAATGTAAAAATCGGGTTACTCTTTATTGAATTAAAAAACGGTATGAAGATAAGTTTTCGATCAAAAGGGAATATTCCGGTTAATAAATTAGCTGCTGAGTTTGGAGGCGGTGGACATATTAATGCTGCCGGAACCAGATTGTTCAATGTTTCAATTAAAGATGTAAAATCAAAAGTAATTAAGTCTGCTGAAAAATATTTATCAGAGGAAAATTAAATGTTATTCAATCTAAAATTTGATGCGGTAAAAGAAATTTCTAAAACAGTTAAAGAGATAGGTGTTGTTCTTTTTATTCAAGATGAATTATCAAAAGCCGGTTTCAAAAAAGAATTTGAAAAAACCGGGCTCAAGTTTAACGAAAGAATATATAAAAAATATTGGGATAAAGAATCTACCTCGTTTAGTTATAGTTTTACCGATGGCAAGATTATCTTTCTTCATTTAGTTAAACTGAAGAAAAACAAAATTACCAACGATACATTCCGAAATGAAATTGCCGGAGTGATAAAGAGTTTACAAGGTAATAATTTACAATCACTCTCTATATTTTCTCCCGAGATCTCATCGATTAAAAATTTATTTCCATCAGAAGAGTATTTCTATCAAACATTATTTGAAGGCGCATACTTAGGTAATTATGAGTTTGATGTTTACAAATCCAAGAAAAAGAAGATACACCAATTACAGGTAAATTTAATAACAAACAATACGGTAACTGCAAGAACTGCAATAAAGAAATCTCAAAAAATTATGAATGCCGTTAAATTTACACGTGATCTTGTTAATGAACCGCCAATTACGTTAACTCCCGCAGAACTAGCAAAAAGAACAAAAATTGAATTGACAAAAGTTGGTGTTAAGGTAAATGTATTCAACAAAAAGCAATTAAAAGAAAAGAAGATGAACGCGATTCTTGCGGTTGGTTCTGCTTCTCCTAATGATCCGTGCTTAATAGCTTTGAATTATAAACCAAAAGTAAAAACAAAAAGAAAAATAGTGCTTGTCGGTAAAGGTGTAACATATGATACCGGTGGATTATCAATCAAACCTACGCAGGGTATGTTGGAAATGAAAGCTGATATGGCTGGCGGTGCTGCAGTTATCGGTATAATTAAAGCCGCCGCAGAGTTACAATTGCCCTACGAATTAATTGGTATTGTCCCCGCAGTAGAAAATACAATTGATGGTAATGCCTACAAACCGGGCGATGTAATTAAAACCGCTTCGGGTAAATCGATTGAAGTGAAAGATACGGATGCCGAAGGAAGAATTATTCTTGCAGATGCTTTAGAGTATGCATCGAAACAAAAGCCCGATGAAATTATAGACTTTGCAACTTTAACCGGGGCAGTTGCGGTTGCCTTAGGTCTTTACGCCGCCGGTTTGTTTACAAAAAATGATAAGATCGCAGACTCATTATTTAGCGCCGGTATGAGAACTTATGAACGTGTATGGCGATTACCGTTTTGGGATGATTATAATAAACTGATTGACAGTGATATTGCGGATGTCAGTAATCTTGGACCAAGATGGGGCGGGGCAATAACTGCAGGTAAATTTTTAGAAAAATTTGTTGATGAAAAAATCCCATGGGCTCATCTTGATATTGCCGGCACCGCAATTGAAAATGATATGAATAATTATACAAAGAAATGGCATACGGGATTTGGTGTTAGATTAATTATTGATTATCTGGAAAATGTGAGTTGATTGAAAAAATATTTATTGTTTTTAACCGTTTTAACGGTTTCTACAATTAAGCGGTCAACTTGAGTTACTTAAAAATCTTCCCGTCTTTAATTTCATGTACAACATTGCCCAACTTAACGAGGTCCGGGTTATGTGTAACAATCAAAAACGTAACTCCGAATTTATCTTTTATATCGACAATCAATTGATGCAATGATTCACTATTTTTCGAATCGAGATTACCCGAAGGTTCATCGGCAAAAATT
>DSBF01000398.1 GCA_011049495.1 Ignavibacteria bacterium | reverse complement strand
GAATTATAAACTCTTCAGTAATATCATTTCCCTCAATTGTTATTGAATCAATTACTGCAAACTGATTCTTATCAACTAATTTGAGTGTGTCAACAGGTTGGGCAAATATTACCGGGGAAAGAAAAAATAAAAATATTATTGATCTCATCAATCGGATTTATTTGTGATTTGCTTTACATAATGAATTCATCACTGCAATACAAGTATCCTGTACGGTCTCTATACCGGCATCAATTACCGGTTTAACTGCTTCATCGTTTCTTATACCTTGCTGAAGCCAAAGAGCTTTTGGTTTAATCGCAATTACGTCATCTATTAATTCAGGTATGAATTCAGAACGTCGGAATACATCAACAACATCTACCTCAAAAGGAATATCCCGCAAATTCGGATAAACTTTTATTCCGTTTGCATCTGAGATGGAGGGATTAACTCCCACCACCTCAAATCCATTTCTTACAAAATATTCTGCAATCTCTCTACTTGTTCTTGAAGGATCGTGAGAGATTCCATAGACTGCAATCTTTTTAGTGTTTTTTAATATATCACAATACTGTTTCATTTCGTCTTTTATAAAACAACCTCTTCTTAATATTCTTCGATTGAAGGACAAGTACAAACAAGATTTCTATCGCCGTAAGCATTATTAACTCTTCCAACCGAAGTCCAAAATTTATTTTCTTTTATCCAACTTAATGGGAATCCGGCTTTCTCTCGTGAGTAAGAGTGGTTCCAATTTTCCGATATCAAATCTTCGGCAACATGAGGAGAATTTTTTAATACATTATCTTCTTTATCGGATTTGCCTTCTTCAATTTCTCGTATCTCATTTCTAATTGAAATCATTGCATCAACAAATCTGTCAAGCTCGGCTTTTGATTCACTTTCGGTTGGCTCAACCATAAAAGTACCGGGCACAGGGAAAGATACGGTAGGTGCGTGATAACTGTAATCCATCAATCTCTTCGCAACATCTTCTGCTTCAATATTAACAGAATGTTTAAACTCACGTAAGTCAAAAATTAATTCGTGCCCAACAAAATTATTTCTTCCGCTATAAAGAACTTTATAGTACGGAGATAATTTTGCTTTAAGATAATTTGCATTAAGAATTGCTATTTCAGTTGCCCTTGTAAGACCTTCAGTTCCCATCATTTTTATATACGCATAAGAAATAACTAAAATAGATGCGCTACCCCACGGTGCCGCAGACACAGCCGGAATTGATTTTTCATTATTGATATTTATAACAGGATGACCCGGTAAATATTTTGCAAGTTTATCATTCACAGCAATCGGACCCATACCTGGGCCCCCGCCGCCATGCGGAATTGTGAACGTTTTATGAAGGTTAAGATGACAAACATCGGCACCGATTTCAGCCGGAGTTGTCAAACCAACTTGTGCATTCATGTTTGCACCATCCATATAAACAAGCCCGCCGTTTTTATGAACAATATCGCAAATTTCTTTTATTCCCTCTTCAAAAACTCCATGCGTAGAAGGATAAGTTACCATAAGTGCGGATAAATTATCTTTATACTTTTCGGCTTTTTCTCGAAGATCGGTAATATCAATATTTCCTTCATCGTCACATTTAATAACAACTACCTGTCCACCAGCCATGACAGCACTTGCCGGATTTGTACCATGAGCAGAAGAAGGAATAAGTACTACGTTTCTATTGTGATCACCTCTATCTTTATGATAAGCCCTTATTACCATAAGTCCGGCATATTCACCTTGTGCTCCTGAATTTGGTTGTAACGAAGTTGCAGTAAAACCAGTAATCTTGTTTAGATAATTTTCCAGTTCTTCAAATAACTGTGAGTAACCGGCAGCTTGTTCTCGCGGGGCAAAAGGATGAAGCGTTGCAAATTCAGCCCAAGAAATTCCAAACATCTCGGTTGATGCATTAAGTTTCATTGTACAAGAACCGAGCGGTATCATTGATGTTGTTAATGAGAGATCTTTCCTCTCAAGATTTTTTATATAACGAAGCATTTCATGTTCGGAGTAAAACGAGTTGAATTTCGGATGAGTCATATACTCGCTTTTTCTAATTATATTTTCATCCCAATTTGTAATTGTTACTTTCGATAATTCAATTACATTGAATGATTCTTTCTCAAGTGCTTCTGCCAATACATCAACAATTTCCTGTATATCCGGCATTTGAACCTTTTCGTGGAGTGAAATTCCAAAAAAGTTATCTTCAAAATATCTGAAGTTAATTTCTTTTTGCACGGCTAACTTTTTAATTCTTGCTTTTACTTCTTCAGTGCCTGCATTTATTTTTAAAGTATCGAAGAAATATTCATTAGTTTGCTTCAAGCCAAGTTTTTTTATTGCCTCATTAAGAAGTAAAGTATAATTATGAATTCTTTCAGCAATTTTTCTTATACCTTTTGGTCCATGATAAACAGCATACATACCAGCCATAACAGCGAGCAAAACTTGGGCAGTACAAATATTGCTTGTAGCTTTTTCACGTTTAATATGCTGCTCACGTGTCTGAAGCGCCATTCTAAAAGCCAGTCTATTATGTGAGTCAATTGAGACACCAATAATTCTCCCGGGGATTTGCCGTTTAAATTCATCTCTTGTCGCAAAATAAGCGGCGTGAGGTCCACCGTATCCCATCGGGACTCCAAATCTTTGTGCCGAACCGACAACTGCATCGGCTCCCATTTCTCCAGGAGGTGTTAGTAATGCCAAACCTAATAAATCGGCAGCGACAACTACATATATTCCTCTTTCATGTGCAGCTCTAATAATATTTGATAGATCATGAATTTCACCATTATTATTCGGATACTGCAACAAAATTGCAAACACATCATCTGATAATTTGTTTTCTGAAATATCTTCTATTCTCAACTTAATATTAATTGGTTCCGAACGTGTTTTTAATACATCAAGTGTTTGTGGGAAGGTATTAATGTCAGCAAGAAAAACGTCTGCATTTTTCTTATTATTCTTCCTCACTGAATAAAACATTGACATAGCTTCGGCGGCTGCCGTTGCTTCATCAAGTAAAGAAGCATTAGCCAATTCCATTCCGGTCAAATCAGTAACCATAGTCTGAAAGTTAATCAAAGCTTCGAGCCTGCCTTGTGAAATTTCTGCTTGATATGGTGTGTACTGAGTATACCATCCGGGATTTTCTAAAATATTTCTTTGAATAACACCGGGTGTTATTGTTGGATAATATCCCATACCGATATAGGATTTAAATACTTTGTTCTTTTGTGCAATGTTTTTTAGATGATGAAGGAACTCAAATTCTGTTAGAGCTTCCGGTAAATCCAAAGTTTCCTTAATTCGTATTCCTTTAGGGACTGTCTTTTCGATAAGTTCATCAATAGATGTTAAGTTAAGTTCTGCTAACATATCGTTAATTTCTTCTTCACTTGGACCGATATGCCGGTCAACAAAACGATCATAAAATTCAAATTTTTCCATAATTGTTTACTTAGTTTTTTTGATTTCCATTAATTAAAAGAATTTTGAGAACCAAATATAATCAAAAAGAGTTACTTTGAAATGATTAACAACTTAGGTGGCTAACAATTAATTTATTTTATCATTCGAAATATTGCAAAGCAGATTTTGCGGCAGATTGTTCGGCACTTTTTTTACTTTTTCCTTCACCGGTACCATAGATTTTACCGTCAACAATAACCTCTACCGTAAATTTTTTATCGTGTTCCGGTCCTTCTTCTTTCATTACTTTATATATTGGCGAACCCATACCTTTTGCATGAGAGGCTTCAAGTAATTGACCTTTAAAGTTCTTATCGGCTGGTAAGTTACCGTCAATTGTGTTTGGTTCAATTATCCATTTATTAATAACTTTTTGTGCCGTTTGAAAACCTTGATCAAGATAAATTGCACCAATAACGGCTTCAAGAGCATCGGCTAAAATTGTTTTTATTCCTGCATTGGAACCATTAACAAATCGAGTGTCATATAAAATAAAATTCTTCAATCCCATATCGGTTGCGGCTTTAGCAAGGGCATCTCTATCAACCATTAATGCGCGGTACTTTGTTAAGAAACCCTCTTCTTCATCTTCAAAAGTTTCAAAAAGATGATCGGAAACAACTAAGCTAAGTACCGAATCACCTAGAAACTCTAATCGCTCATTTGATTTTTTTAACTGTGGAATAACTTCGAGATAAGAACGGTGAGTTAATGCTTTAATAAAATATTGCGGATCATTTATTTTGAAGCCGAAGAATTTTTCAATTTGTTTAGTCTTTTCAATAATAATTTTTTCAAGTTTTTTCTCCTGATTACCGATATTATTTCTTGAAAAAAAAGATTTAATTCTTGTAAAAAGCTGCCCCAAGAAAATTATCCGTTATATTTTTTAAACAATAGTGATGCATTGTGTCCGCCGAAACCAAATGTATTTGAAATTGCATATTCAATATTTCTTTCTTTACCAACTTTTGGTGTATAATCAAGATCACATAAAGGATCAGGTTCGTCAAGATTAATTGTTGGCGGAACAAAGCTATTTTTTATAGCCAATACAGTAGCAACAGCTTCGACAGCACCGGCAGCACCAAGCAGATGACCGGTCATAGATTTGGTTGAACTAATTGCCATTTTATATGCATGTTCGCCGAATAAATTTTTAATTGCTGCAGTTTCGTTTTCATCATTTAGCGGAGTGGAAGTACCATGTGCATTAATGTAATCAACTTGTTCAGGTTTAATACCGCCGTCACGTAATGCTTCTCTCATTGAACGAAATGCACCCTCACCTTTGGGCGGAGGAGCGGTAACGTGAAAAGCATCACCTGTTAAACCTGCACCGATAATTTCAGCATAAATATTAGCACCGCGGGCTTTGGCATGTTCCAATTCTTCAAGAATTAAAACTCCGCCGCCTTCTCCCATTACAAAACCGTTTCTATCTTTATCGAATGGTCTTGAAGCTTCAGTTGGTCGATCATTCCATGTTGAAATTGCACGGGAAGCATTAAATCCACCAATTGACATTTGCGTAATAGCTGCCTCGGAACCGCCGGTAACAATTATATCGGCTGAACCTCTCTGTATAAGGAAAAATGCGTCTGCTAAAGCGTGGGAAGATGTAGCACATGCTGATGTAGTTGCATAGTTAGGACCTTTCAATCCATACTTAATTGAAATTTGTCCGGCTGCAATATCGGAAATCATCATTGGAACAAAGAAAGGACTAATTTTTTTAGGTCCGCCATCAAGAAAAGCAATGACTTGTTTTTCAAAAGTATCCATCCCACCGATTCCGCTTCCAAAAACAACGCCGATTCTTTCTTTATCTTCATTTTCAAGATTAAGCCCTGAATCTTCCATTGCCATTATAGCGGTTGCAATGGCGTAATGTGTAAATGGATCCATTCTGCGAGCAGCTTTTTTTTCAATATAATCTTCTACATTGAAATTCTTTACTTCGCAGGCGAATTGAGTTGCGAAATTGGATGCATCAAAATAGGTGATGGGACCGGCTCCGCTTTTACCATCTTTAAGAGCTTGCCAAAAATCATTAGTATTATTACCAATTGGTGTTAGTACGCCTAAACCAGTAACAGCAACCCGTCTATTATGCATAAATTGACCTAGATTTTATTTACAAATAAAAGAAGACCACGAATAGTTCCGTGGTCGTTACGAAAAAAAATTAACTTTTGTGATCAGTTAGATATTTTATAGCATCTCCAACTGTCGAGATTTTTTCAGCATCTTCATCAGGAATTGATAAACCGAATTCAGATTCAAATCCCATAACCAATTCAACTATATCAAGAGAATCTGCACCTAAATCGTTAGTAAAAGAAGCTTCGGGTGTAATTTGAGATTCTTCTACACCGAGTTTATCCATAATAATTTCTTTTACTTTTGCTTCGATATCCATATTTACTCCTATAATGTTGTTTTGTATTAATAAGTTAAGAAATTACATCACCATTCCGCCATCGACGGTAATAGTTTGTCCGGTTATGTAATCAGAATCCGGACTGCATAAAAACACAGCAAGCTTAGCGACATCTTTGCCGCTGCCTAATCTTTTTAAAGGAATACTACGTGTAATAGCCTCTTTTTGCTGATCGTTTAATTTTGCTGTCATATCCGTATCAATAAACCCGGGTGCGATTGCATTGACACAAATATTACGTGAAGCAAATTCTTTTGCATTAGATTTTGTTAGCCCGATGACTCCGGCTTTGGAAGCAACATAGTTAGCTTGACCGGGGTTGCCGATAATTCCAACAACAGAAGTAAGGTTCACAATTTTCCCATAACGCTGACCCATCATCGGTTTCATTACAGCTTTAGTATAATTAAAAACACTTTTTAAGTTAGCATTAATAACAGAATCAAAATCACTTTCACTCATTCTGAGCAAAAGATTATCTTTTGTAATACCGGCATTATTAACTAATATATCAACGCCGCCTAATTTTTCCAAAGCAAATTTTACAGTAGCATCAGCTTCGGCTAAATTTGAAGCATCGGCTTTAAATGAAAATACTTTTGAATTTGGGAACCGATTTACAAGTTCTTTTGCTTTATCCTCAGAACTCTGGTAAGTAAAAACAACCGAGCACCCTTCGGAAAGGAATTCCTCCACAATTGATTTGCCAATTCCTCTAGAGCCACCAGTAATTATTGCACGTTTGTCTTCTAATTTCACTTTTTCTCTTTATTCAATTTCTTCAAGTAAGATTTTCTATATTTTTCTAATTCTATAAAACCTTCTTCACCAAGAAGATGTTTTATTTCATTTTTACAACAGTCATATATTGTTGAGTTTTGGTTTTCCGGTTTATTACAATAATGCAACCTATTAAGATGGTCATCATCAACGGTTAAAGCGCCCTCATATATAACTAAAGGAAATAATATACAATATAATGGTTTATATTTCCACCTGTCAACCCCCTCATCGATAGCAATTTTCTGAAGGGTACAAAACCCTTGTCTATCCAAAAAAACACATTTCCCGTTATGAATTTCTGTACCTACTGCCCAACCGGAATCAAAATCAGGATCTTCTTCTGGTTCTTCAAACCATTTTTTAACATCTTTTGTTTGAGAATCGTCCATCGCTTTAATGATACGACTCTTCATCTTCATTATTGTTTTGTATTCTGCATAGTCTGTATAAACTCCGTAATAGCAGCACTCCCCGGAACATATACATACATCACAAGTCTTAACAAATTTATGTGTAAAAATTAACGGGTCAATCCACAATCCGTTAATTTGTTTCTCGAAATTGTTGTCGGGCATTATAAGAACCTTTCGACGTCATCATATTTATCAATCCCAAAAAATTTTACGTCGGGATTGATTCGCTTAACCAAACCTTGTAGAACTTTACCCGGACCGATTTCAACAAATTCATCGGCACCATCGGATATCATATTTTTGATTGTGTCTTCCCATAAAACAGGTTTGTCAAGTTGTTTGTATAGAGCGTCTATAATTTCTTCTTTTTTAGTTACAGGTTTTGCGGTTACGTTTGCATATACAGGAAATTTAGCATCATAAAAATTTGTTGAATCGAGTTCTTTTTTAAATTCTTCTTTTGCACTGCTCATAAGCGGTGAATGAAATGCACCGCTTACAACTAATTCTTTAACTAATTTGGCACCTTTCTCTTTTGCAATTTTCATTGCTTCATAAACACCGTCAACCGAACCTGAAATAACTATTTGTCCGGGCGAATTAAAATTAGCACATTGAACGACATTACGTAAGGAAACTTCTTGACAAATTTCATTGATTAAATCAGAATCCATACCGATAACTGCAGCCATTGTACCGGGTTGTTCAATACCTGCTCTCAACATTAATTCTCCGCGCTTACGAACAAGTTTCACTGCATCATAATATTGAATAGCTCCGGCGGAAACTAAAGCAGAATATTCACCGAGCGAATGACCGGCTGCCATATCAGCACCCATCAATCTAATAATACTGCTCAAAATAACCGAGTGAACAAATATTGCCGGTTGAGTAATATCTGTTTGTTTAAGTGCTTCTTCCGGTCCATTAAACATAATATGAGAAAGTTGAACGCCTGTCGCTTCTTCCGCAGTTAGAATCATTTCTTTAGCTTCAACAGACTTTTCGAAAAGGTCTTTAGCCATTCCAACATATTGTGAACCTTGCCCGGGAAATAGAAAAGCTCTTTTACTCATTAATCCATACCCCAAGTTAAATATATGGAACCCCAAGTATATCCGGCTCCGAAAGCAGCTAAAATTAAATTATCACCTTTTTTGAGTTTTCCATCTCTGTAATATTCTGTTAAACAAAGCGGGATAGTTGCCGCGGTTGTATTTCCGTACTTATCAATATTTATCATTACTTTATCTTTACTAAGACCCATCCTTTGAGCAGTCGCATCAATAATTCTTAAGTTTGCCTGATGCGGAACGAGATAAGCGACCTCATCAGAGTGAAGATTATTTTTTTCCATAATTTCAACCGATACATCTGCCATACCTTTAACAGCGACTTTAAAAACTGCTTTACCATCTTGATAAATGTAATGCAATTTATTATCAACGGTTTCGTGTGAAGCCGGTAATGCACTTCCTCCCGCTTTCATATAAAGAGCATCTTTACCTTTTCCGTCAACTCTTAAAATAGAATCGTGAATTCCGTATTTGTCATCTTCTGTTGGTTCAAGTAAAACTGCCGAAGCAGCATCACCAAAAAGTATACAGGTATTTCTATCTGTATAATCGGTAATAGCACTCATCTTGTCTGAACCAACAACAATTACTTTTTTATATCTGCCGGATTCAATTAAACTTGCACCGGTTTGAAGTGCGAATAAAAATCCGGAACATGCGGCAGAGAGATCAAATCCCCAAGCCTTATTTGCCCCGATTTTTTCTTGAACCAAACATGCAGATGCCGGGAAAAACATATCGGGAGTAACAGTTGATACAATAATCACATCGATATCATCTCTATCAATATTTTTATCTTTGAGCATATCTTCAATAGCATAAACAGCCATATCGGAAGTTGCACCGTTTTCCATCATTCTTCTTTCGCTGATGCCTGTACGAGTTTTGATCCATTCGTCATTCGTATCAACAATTGATTCAAAATATTTATTGTCAAGAACTTTATCCGGTACGTACATACCAACAGCAGTAATTGCAGCTTTTATTTTATTTTGCATAATACTTAAGTGCTTCCTTAAATTTTTGGAGAATATTTAAATCATACATTTCTTTTGCTCTTAAAACCATATTCTTGATTGCCAGAGGCGTACTTGAACCGTGCCCGATTATACTTATTCCGTTTACACCAAGAAGCGGAACCCCGCCATGATATTGGTAATCCATATCTTTCAAAGAATCTTTTAGGACACTTTTAGTTACCAGAGCTTTTATTTTATTCAGGATTCCGGCATCGGCATAAGATCTTACCTTCGATTTAAGAAATCCTATTACACTTTCACCAAATTTTAAAATCACATTCCCAACAAAGCCATCGCATACAATCACATCGACATTACCGTTTAGAATATCTCTTCCTTCAACATTCCCAAGAAAATTCAAATTCGATTTTGATAACAATTCATGCGTTGAAAAGGTTAGCTCATTTCCTTTTTCTTTCTCTTCACCAACACTAAGTAAACCGACTTTCGGTTTATCAATTTTATAAATTTCTCGTGAAAAGATTGTACCCAACACAGCATACTCCAATAAATGTTGAGGTTTAGAATCGACACTGGCGCCGGCATCAAACAACATCGTAAACTTGTTTTTTGCATTCGGGAATGAAGCACCAATAGTTGGTCTGCTTACTCCACTTATTCTACCCATAATTAGAGTTGAAGCCGCTAACATTGCACCTGTATTACCTGCACTTACAAATGCATCAACTTTTTTTTCTTTAACGAGTGTTGCACCTACAACCAAAGAAGAATTTTTCTTTGTTCTGATTGCTGTTGCCGGAGAATCCGACATTGTAATTTGTTCGGGCGCATGAACTATAAATTCTTCAGAATGTTCAAGATTGTTTTTCTTAAGCGTGTCAAGAATTGCTGCTTTGTCACCAACCAAGAATAATTGAAAATTATTATTCTCTTTAAATGCTTGCATTGCACCGACAACGTCATTTGGGGGAGCAAAGTCACTCCCCATTGCGTCAATTGCAATTTTACATTTTGTGTTACTTTGTCGGTTAGTCATAATCCGGAGGATTTATGATTCTGGAACGAACATTGATCTGCCGGCATAATAACCGCAGTTAGGACATGCTCTATGGCTGAGTTTCATTTCACCGCAATTTGAACATTTTGAAAGTGAAGGAGCAGATGCCTTGTAATGTGTTCTTCTTTTATCCCTTCGGGTTTTGGATATTTTTCGTTTTGGATGTGGCATTTCAGACCTTTAGTTTTTTAGTTTATCTTTTAATTTTAATAATGGTTCCCATACTGGATTAATTTCTTCGTTTTTACAATCGCATGAATTTTCGTTTAAGTTAATTCCGCAAATCGGGCATAAACCCTTACAGTTTTCATCACATAAATGCTTCATCGGTAAAGCCAATGTTGTAAGCTCACTTACATCTTGATGAAGATCGACTTTATCGGTGTCCGGTGATAAATAATGAATATCTGTTCCATCTTCGGCTATTCTCTCTTTCTCAATCAAATAAGTCATCTTGAAGCTATACTGTAAAGATTGATTATATTCTTGAGTACAGCGGTCACAAGTTAACCGGGTTTTAGCTGTTACATTACAGCTAAGAATAACCTGACCGAGAGATTTATCCATTTCACAATTTAATAGAACATCGTCAACAAAATCAGAGCTAAGATTTAATTTTTTCGCAGTTTCTCGAAATTCTAAATGATGAATTCCATCGGAATAATTTGTAAACTTAATGATCATAGGAATATCGAAAAATGTAAGGCGGAAATATAGCTATTGGCAATCTGATAATCAATAATTTTACTAGGCTGAATAATAACTTAAATTGTTATCTACAAATAACTTATTTTTGAATTAATAACACAACACTTTCAGTATTTAATATAAATCAATGAAAAAAGTTTTTGCAATTGCAAAATGGGAGTTCCTGGAAAAAGTTAAAAACCGATTGTTCTTGGCAACGCTTTTTATTGCTCCGATTTTGATTATTTCTATAAGCGGTGTTGCCGGATTTTTTACAGAATCCAATTTGAATTATACAAAAGTTGTCGGCATTCAAACAGAGAATCAAAATTATTTTAAACAAATTAGTTCCGAACTGGAAAAAATAACTGAAACAGAAAAACAACCTGAATTTATCGCTATTCGCTTAAAATCTTTTGAAAGTAGGAATGAAGAATTTTATGATGCGGTTGTAAATATTATTGAGCATGAAAATGCTTTTAATATTGATATTCAGTTTAATTTCACTCTTTCCCCTTTCGAAATTGAAAAAATAAAAAACACTATTGAATCAAGTATTTTAAAGAGCAAATTGATTTCTTCTAATACCACAACAAATATTCCAGATTTTAACTTTTCCCAAAAATCATTTAATGAAAATAGTATTACCGAAAAGAACTTTCATCAATTCTTTATGTCAAGCTTTGCATTTCTATTTCTTTTGATTGTCGTAATTATTTTTTCCGGCTCAACCTTTATCCGCGCATTGTTGGAAGAAAAATCAACTCATATTAGTGAAATTTTACTTTCGAGTGTTTCCGCAAAGGAAATTTTATTCGGTAAGTATTTAGGCTTAATATTTATTGGGTTAGTTCAAACAATATTTTGGTTTGGAATTAGTTATTTAGTTTTAACTAGGACTTCAATCAGTTTTCATAACGAAGTTAATTACTTTTTATTGGTAATTTATTTCTTGTTGGGATATTTAATCTACACTTCTATTTTTCTTGCAATAGGATCACAGGTTTCTTCGGAAAATGAATCACAACAAATCACAACTCTTGTAAGTTTATTTTTAATTGTACCGATAGTTCTTTCGGTTCAGATACTGATAGCGCCGACATCATTATTAAGTAATATCTTGACTTACTTCCCTCTTACAACTTCTCCTATTATGCTTATCAAATTAAACCTGATAGATATTTCCATTAGCGAAATATTATTGACAATAATTATTCAGCTATGTTCAATATTTATTATAATCAGTTTTGCATCAAAGTTTTTTGCGCATGGATTTACCCGGTTCGAAAAGAAAAAAAGGAATTGAATTAAATGCCGATACTTGCTTCTTTAATAGCAGCAGTTGTTCCAATGACTTTCTACATGATTTTATTATGGCGGCTTGATAAATATGAGAAGGAACCTTTCGGACAAGTATTAAAACATTTTTTGTGGGGTGCAATCGGTGCAATAATTTTGGCGTTAATTGCAAGCAGTCTTTTTTCTTCGGCAATTGGAATAATTTTTCCATCAATAATAGTAGTTGGTTTACTCGAAGCAATTCTTATAGCACCGATAGTCGAAGAAGCAACAAAAGGAATCTTTTTGTTGAGAAGTTATAAATCAAATCATTTTGATAATATAACAGATGGTTTGGTTTACGGCGGTGCTATAGGACTTGGCTTCGGTATGACTGAAAACTTTCTATACTTTTTTGTTTACGGTGTAGATTTCGAATCTTGGTTAAGTCTGGTAATTATACGTTCAATATTTTCAGCAGTTATGCACTGTATTGCAACAGCTACTTTAGGAATGTTTTTAGCTATGTATAAATTTAATATAAGTCCAATAAGAT
>DSBF01000211.1 GCA_011049495.1 Ignavibacteria bacterium | reverse complement strand
GTCACCGTCAATATCTTTTTCGACAATTGACCAACCGTAACCGTAATGCCCGCCCATTGCAGCAACATGCGGGGTGAACATTAAGTCAATGGATTCTTGAGAAAGTAAATCATTTCCGTAAAGTGCTCTATCCCATTTATACATATCTTCAATGGTTGAATACATTGATCCGGCAGCGTAGGGAAGTTCCATATTTATGTATGGCGCGTTTGTGTATTCAATAAATAATACGGAGTAACCATCGGCACGTTTAGGAAGTATTTCTTCAAATTTATCGAAGCCAGTTTCTTTCATGTTAAGCGGATCAAAAATGTAATGTTGTAATGCATCGGCGTAAGTCATGCCAGTTATTTCTTCAATAATAACACCAAGTAAATAATAACCTGAATTATTGTAAGCCCATTGTGAACCGGGTTCAAAATCAAAATCACCCATGCAATATTGTTTTACAAATTCTTCAACTGTGAAATCTTTTTTGCTATCCTTTCCGAAAAAGTCGGGATGACTTGTATAACTCGGTATTCCCGAAGTATGAATTAACAGTTGATGAATCGAAACTTTATCGCCGGTATCTTTTCTATAGTATGGAATGTGATCGGTAATTTTGTCTTCTAATTTCAGTTTTCCTTCTTCACGGAGTTTCAAAATTATTACCGCGGTAAATTGTTTTGTAATTGAACCGAGACGAAATTTTGTGTCGATATCATTCGGGATATTCCACTCACGGTTTGCAAATGAGTAACCTTTTTGAAAAATCACTTCTTGATTATCAGCTACAAGAACAGACCCGGTAAAAATATTATACTCAACTGTTTTTTGAATAAACTCATCGATCTTTTGTGCTCTCTCTTGTGCGTTGAGTTCAACAATTCCAGTGATTAATACAATTGCAGAAATTATAAAGAATATCTTACGCATATTGTTTTCCCGTTGTTAGTTAACAATACTTTTGACGAACCGATACTGCAATTGGTTACAGAAGTGATACACAATTAGATAGAAATTATTCAAGTAAGGATTGAAAAAGCAAATGAAGAACAAATTAAAAACCCTTAGAAAAAATTCTATACAAACAACGAATCAATATTGAGAAGCAGAAATTCTTCCCAGGAAAGTGAATTCTTACTGATCAAAATATTTTTGTAAGGTTTATATTTCTCGGCAAACTTTTCAATTCCGCTATGGAAATCCGACTTTGATGTTTTTACTTCAATCGAAATGATTTTTCTTCCCTTTTTAAGAACGAAATCTACTTCATCATTTCCGTCTCTCCAGTAAAACAATTCAAAATCATTAATTCGGGATTGGTTTAATAAATAAGCGCCAACGGCTTGTTCAACGCGTCTTCCCCAATGAGCCGGAGAAGCAACGGTTTCCTTGAAGTTGAAATCCGAATAAACTGAAGATAATGCAGTATTATAAACAAGCCATTTGGGCTGACTTGATTTTTCAGATGTTTTTGAACCGGAGAACTTTTGGATACCGGTTGTCATCCAGGATTTATTCAGCAATTCTTGATAATGAGCGAGCGTGGTTGTGTTGCCTGCATCATGAAGTTGACCGAGCATTTTAGTATATGAAAGTATTTCACTAGAATACTTGCACGATAATTCAAATAGATTTTTCAGCAGCTGGGGTTTATGAATTCTGGTTAATTGTAAAATGTCTTTTGATATTGTTGTTTCGATAATAGAATCCCGGATATAGTTCGTCCATCTTTTTTCATTCCCGATTAAATCTGCAGCACCGGGATAAGCTCCGAAATAAACATACTGCTCCGGCGTAAAATCAAATGCTTCGTTCATTTCCTTATATGACCAGTGCGGCAGCAGAATAACTTCAAATCTTCCAGCAAGTGATTCGGTTAAGCCCGATTGAATAGAAATACTCGATGAACCTAATAAAATAACTTTAATAGGAATTTTATTTCTTGTATCTTCATCCCAATTTTTCTTTACGACCTCACTCCAATTTTCAATTTTCTGTATTTCATCAATAATTAATAAAAATTGCTTAGCGCCGGATGTATTGTACTTAATTCTTGCTGTTTCCCACTGCTGTGTAATCCAAACAGAATTTGAAGGCGGAACGGCGTCGGTTGAAACAAAAATATAGGGAATGCCGACCTTATCTGCCAACTGCTCGGCTAATGTGGTTTTACCAACCTGCCTGGAACCCAGAATTACCTGAATGAACTTTCTCGGCTCTTTAATTCTTTTTTTTATCGTACTTAATTGATTTCTTTCATACATATTATACTCACTATATTGAGTGAATTTACTCAATTAACTGAGTAAAATTACTCATTTTTATTTATACGTTCAACAAGTTTTTACCCGGGGAAAGTAATTCTTGTATTAGCATCTCTTTTATTGTTGAGAATCCGAAAGTGCCGGACAGATGCATAAATGATAAACCGATTAAGTCAAATATGACAGACTAAGCATCAGCGGTTTGGCTTCCCGGCTTGACACAGAATCTAAATAACGAATGGATAATTATAAATCCCGGCGGATAATCGTTTGGTTGGTGGATGATAATCATCCACTAAGTGGTTGATTATCATCCACATAAATATTATTTTGGACTCATGATACGAAGAAAGATTACAAATAAGCTATTGGCAGCACTGTCGGATTCTCCGGTGGTGTTGCTGCACGGGGCGAGACAAACGGGTAAAAGTACCCTAATTAAAAGTCTTGTAGGCGAGGAATACCCGGCGGAGTATTTGACTTTTGACGATCCCGGAATTCTATCTGCAGCTCAAAATAATCCTATTGAATTTCTCTCAGCTTATGAAGGCAGCATCGCATTGGATGAAGTACAAAGAGTTCCCGGAATATTTCCTACAATTAAAAGCTTGGTTGACAAAAAACGAAAACCCGGCAAGTATATACTCACCGGCTCTTCGAACGTTCTGCTTATACCGAAAATTTCCGAATCGCTTGCCGGAAGAATGGAAATACTAAATTTATTCCCGTTCTCCCAAAACGAAATAACCGGCTCGGACAGTAATTTTATAGATGATGTATTTGGAAAAAATTATAAGCTGCCGAAGGTTCCGGAAAAACAAAACGAACTTATTAAAAGAGTTATCACAGGTGGTTACCCGGAAATGCTTTCGCGGAAAAATAAAGAAAGACAGGACGCATGGTTTAAGTCTTATGTTACAACAATTCTCCAAAGGGATGTTAGAGATATTGCCAATATAGAAAAGTTAAGTGAGTTACCGAAGCTGTTGAAGTTGTTTGCATCAAGGGCGGGAACATTATTAAACTTTGCGGAGTTTTCACGTTCGTCCGCTATTCCCCAGACAACACTTAAACGATACACTGCTTTACTGGAAGCAATATTTATGATCTACTTGCTTCCCGCCTGGTCAGGTAATTTATCAAAAAGATTAATTAAAACACCAAAATTATATCTAAGCGATACGGGACTGCTTTCTCACCTAACGGGTTTCGATTCCGAAACACGAAAAACCGATGCATTGTTATGGGGCAGAGTTTTGGAAAACTTTGTGCTTATGGAATTGGTTAAACAAGCTTCATGGGGTGATTTTAATTTGTCGCTGTTCCATTTCCGAACGTCCGGTGGACAGGAAGTTGATTTTGTTATTGAAAGAAGCGACGGTTCGCTTGTCGGCATTGAAGTTAAATCAACATCGCAAGTTGATGCCGGAATGTTTAACCACATGAAAGTCTTTGCAGAAGAAACGGGTAAAAAGTTTCTGCGCGGAGTTGTTTTTTATACGGGAGAAAAAGCAATACCTTTTGCAAAAAATATGTATGCTTTGCCGGTGGATGTCTTGTGGTAATGTTATTCAAACTAGTGAATGCGGTAAACTTAAGGTAAAAAAATAGGAGGGAGAGGATTTTGTTGGGATTACCTAAAAAGATTCGGACAACTTTGTCTTTGAGCTTTTACGTAACTCTCTAAACAAGCAATAACTTTTTCTTCATCTGCCTTTGTTTGGTTAAAACAAGTTCGTAGAACTTTGTCAAAACAGAAATTTGCAGCCGAAACACTTTTGGATATTTTTTCAAATCCTTCTTTTTTAATGAATACTAACATCAGTTCTTCCAAAAAGATTATTTTATCTTTCAAATATGCTTTAATATCATCAACTCCCTCAGCATTATTCAATGCGCTTATTGAATTTTTATCCCCTGTAAGAATTAAGAATTCTTCGGTTTGAGGTGTAAGAGAAAAAAGAATTTGTTCACCGGAATCTATCTTATTAATATCCGCCAATCTTTGAAACTTTTCACCATCAATGTATTTATCTGGAATAACCGAATATTTCTCTGTTGCTTCTTTAGTTCTTTCAATTGTTTCGCTATCGTATTTCTTTTTTAATTTAGGATTATTTTTAAAGTAGAAAGGTGCTGAAGGAAGAACGTAAATTGAAGATGAATCTACTTTATATATTTCTTCTATTTTCTCTAATAGACCGGCAGCGGATAATTTCAGAATTATGTCGTTATCCAGAAATGATTCCAATACTAACCTCCCGAAACTCCGGTTAAGTTTTCAAAATATTCGAGTTCTTCTTCGGTGAGATTGTTTAAATCCAGGAATTCCTTCATCTTGGCTTTTACTTTTGAAGATGCATCAGGTTCGGGATCCATTACATTCAACGCTTGTGACCCGAGCATAAAATTGTTTGATCTAAAAGCATACATCAAAGTAATTACGCCCGGATCAAGTTTTAGCGTATTACCAATTGGTCTTAACTGATTGACTAGCTTAAATGAACTACCCAGGTTTAACGAGGAAGGGACATTATCTTCATTCTCAATCAAGAATTTAATTGCAAAGTCGTTAGCTTCTTTTTCCTCACCATTTTCGGCGTTTTCAAAATTAGAATCAAATATTACATTTTCAGAATTGTTTAAATGCTTTTTGGCTATATGACCAACTTCGTGTGCTAAAATAAATATTAACCAAGCGTCGTGTTTTCTTTTACTTGAGACTATTATTACAGGACGGTTTTCAAAATTAAATACCATTCCGTCGAGTTTATTAACATCCTTTGGATATTCGGAAACGTAGATTACCGGTATCCCTTTTTTCCATAAGTAGTCTAAGAGATTATTAAGATTAATCTCATCATATACTGAAAGAAAATCTTTTCTTAATTCATCAGGTTTATCAATTGATAAAGTGAAATCCTTTTTAAATGAGCTTTTTATCAAACTGAATAATTTTGCCGATAATGTTTGAGGGAAAAAATCTGTTGTGAGTGTGTTATAGCTTTTATTCTGTTTGAAATTTATCGGTATGGTTTGAGTTAGGTGTAGTTCGTCCGACTCAGCGAGCAAATCCGAGAGCTTAATCCCCAGGTTTTTAGCAATAATACTTGCAGTTTGTAAAAACCCCGCTTTCGAACTTAGAATTTCTTCATCCCACCATTTGGGGAGTAATACTTCGCGAATGTAAGACTTGTCAATCCCTTTGGATTTTAATAACGCATAAATGTCGTTGATATTTTTGGTGATCTCACTCATTTTTATTTGATATTATATTTATAATCAAATATATATATTACATAAGTATTTTTGAATAACAAACTCAATTAAGATGCGCGACCAAGATATCCGCACTATTTTACATTTTTACTTATCAGAGCTGAATAAAAATATTAAAGACACAATTATTGTTGATGAATTAAACGTTAAAAACGGATTAGCAAGAGTTGATATTGCAGTTATAAACGGTTCAATTCACGGCTATGAAATTAAGAGCGAAGTAGATACTCTAAATAGATTGACAAACCAAATTGAACACTACAATTCTAGTTTGGAAAAAATCACTATCGCTGTTAATTCAAATCACAAGCAAAAAGTTTTAGGTATTGTTCCTAAATGGTGGGGAATAATTGAAGTTGATGAAAATTCTGAAATTGCTGAACTAAGAGAATCAGAGGTAAATCCCTTACTAAGCATTTCAGATTTATTGCTTTTCTTATGGAAAGATGAAATGATTAATATCCTTGAGAAAAACGAAGTTAAATACAAAAAGTCATCAAACCGTAGCGCTTTAATTGATACGATGATTCAGAATATCGAAAAAGAAAAATTGCTGAACGAAGTACGTCAAGCGCTTAAGTCACGAAAGAATTGGCGGAGCTGATTAACGACTACTGTTATATGATGTGCTGTGCCTACCCAACGCCATTTCATTAAATTTCCTGTACTGGTTTTATCATTTCCGCATTCATAAATAAATTCGCAACCTTTACAATGTTCAATACTATAGAAATGTGGGCTATTTATTAATGTTTCAGAGATATCATAAAATTGCTCAAAACCACGTTGTCTTGTTCCTCGACCTCGATAAACATAAAAGTTTTCTTTGTGTGTATACCTTATACTTGCGCTTGCATTTGGGTAATCGCTTTCAAACTCAGACATTTTCGGATGTGAAATTGCATAATCACTAAAAGCGGGGATTCGTTCTAATTCCGCTGTATTAATCAATCCATTCCAAACTGACCAAGCTTTTCTTTCCAACGCGTGTACTTCATTTGGTGCTAAATCTGTTAAGTCAATCGGAAAGTTGCCGCCGGCTAGTACAACGCTTCTCCATCTGCTTAAGTATCGCAGATTATCAAAAATGTCCGTAACAAATTCAATTTTGTTTTGTGTATCGGAATCAATCAAAGAGCGTAAGTCTATAATTAAGTCAATTTGATTTGGAGCAAGATTTAGAAATGATAACGATTCTTCAATTTCGTTATTTATTCTTTCTACCGTGATATCATAAATCCTTAATCCGGTTCCTTTACCAATTTTTTCGGTTAGTTCTTTAATGGATTGCTTATATTCAAGACTTACAACATTATTAAAAACCGGCAGTACATTAAATTCTTTTTCGATCAAATTATTTATCAGATGTTTAGCGGGATGAATCCCATTCTCTAACAAGCCTTCATCATCTGTCATATAACAGTCAATATAAATTAACCGTTCCTTATCCCACTTATCACTAAAATACTTTATAATAGTGTTCACATAATCATCAAAAGTTTTTTCTTTTTTCTTTGGGTCTTTTACTACTTGAGGAACAAACTGTAATAAATCAACAATTGGAATGATATTTTGTTTTATTTCATCATCTAACTTGGATAGTGCTGTAAATTCACCATATTTCCCTTTTAGTATCGGAGCGTATTTATCTCTGCTAATCATTTATTCTCCAATAATTATTTGTGTCTTTTTATCGGACGCTTCTTTTTCTTTTCTACCGTTTCTTTTTCTACTTTAATTCTTTCAAGTAATTTTTCAGCCGGTTCGCCTGCCCGCCGTTTTTTGATAAGATTTTCTTTAGTTACTAATTTTTCATACTTGATTTTCTCAAGTAATTCAAAAGCGGGCGGGTCGTTCGGGTCTTGCGGTACAAGTTCTCCGCGGAATGCTTTTGCCAGTATTGATTGACTTAGTTTATCTACATGCTCTTTTGCTTTTTTGTAACGTGCTTCTATTTCATCCGCTTTTGAAAGAAATTTTTCTACTCGGTTTACTATTTCTTTTTGTTCTTCAAGAGGGGGAATTTGAATCTCATATAGTTTGAGAGATTTCCCGGTAAGATGTTTAATAGTCGTGCCTGTAAAATATTTTTCTAATTCTCTATTATCAGCATCATTCTTTAGATTATAAGCAATCCATTTTGGCGATATATTTTTGTGTGCCCGAACTCTATGAATAGCTTTTTGGAAAGTTAAATTATTACGTCCACCTTCCCAAACTGCGCATCTTCCAGGCTCACCGCCCTCACAAACTAATAAATCACCATTTTTTATATCTAATTTTTCTTTTTCTTCTTTTGTTGTTTTTATATCAGCCAAATCATCTAAATTAAATGAAAACCATCTAACATTGATATTGCGTAGGTATTTAGTATTTGTACCTTTGTTCTTGGCTTTATCTAACATTTTTCCTAGCCGGAGATCTGAAATATCTTTCAATAATCTTTTTTGCCAATCAAAATCTTTATTATTCTTCTTTCTCCAATCCTTCGTCAACTCGCCGGTTACGGCGGCGTGTAGAACAGACTGCCTGTATTTTCTAAGTATGCCGGGAATTTTATCCAAACGTTCTTTCGCAGCTTCAACTTTTGCAAGCAGCTTATCGAGTTTTTCTACTATTCGTTTTTGTTCGTTGAGGGGAGGAAGGGGAACTTCGATATTCCAAAACATCTCCGGTTTTACGTGCGGAATTCCACTTCCTTTATTGGCAAAATTTATTGAATCATATTTAGTTTTTAAAAAATATACAAGAAAATCATTTTTAATTAAATAGGGAGTCAAACACATTATCGTAGAGCCGATAGCACCATTGATACTTTTCCCAACTAAGCCACAACGAGCACCATCCCAAACAACTAAAATATCTTCATCAGTAGCAATTTTTGAAGATTCTACATCTGCGTATTGTTGAATATCATTTTTTCAAAGGCTTTTATATCTATGTAAGGCACATACCCTTTCTCATTTTTGCTTATTAATGATTTTGGCTTTTTCCCTTTCTTATAACAGGCTAGATTTTTAAGATTACTATTAGTCCACCCTTTCGGTAAATCACTCATATCAAATCCATCTTTTCTGCCTGCCGACAGACAGGTCAATAATTTCGGAAATTTCTTTTTTTTGCAATTTTATAAAATTACAACATTGTGCGACCAGTTAATTTCTGCCGCCACTGGTGGCAGTTTTATCATTTTTTTAGCTAAGAAAGAAGCTTAATCAATTTAGCGAATAGGCTCACATTGCATATAAATGGGCCTATTAATAGTGTCGTGAGCTATTTTCTGTATTTAGCATCTCTTCCTTTACCGGTGCTTTTTATAATCTTTTTCGCTTTTAATTCTTGTAATGCTCTTTTTATAGTTGAAAAGCTTACGCCGGGACAAGCGCGTTGAACATCCGAAAAGGAAAATTCATCCGGCAGTTTATCAATGGCAGCAAAAACCAATTCGCGTTTTGCACCTTTTGCAGTTGTAATATATCCGACGCGTTCTTCGAACTCCTTATAAGCTGCAATTAACATTGAAAGAAAATAATCCCACCAGGGAATTAAATCGTGTTCTCCTTTATTCCAGTTTTGCGAGCTTTTATACAAAGCATCATAGTATGCTTCTTTACTTTCTTCCGTTATTCTTTCGAGGGATATGAATCTGCCGACTTCGTAACCAACTTGATACAGAAGAAGTAAGGTTAGCAGTCTTCCTATTCTTCCGTTGCCGTCTTTGAAAGGATGAATACATTCAAAATCCAAAACAAAAGAAGCGACCGCCAAAAGAGGCTCAATTTTTTTGTCCTTAATATTTTTGTTATACATCGTGCATAACTTACTTACCGCACTAGGAGTTTCCTGAGCCGAAAGCGGTCTGAAACGTACAACTGTTTTACCTGACGGAAGAATTTCAAGAATAGCATTGTCTTCTGTTTTAAAACCCGTAACTTTTTCGGGAGTATATTTGTACAGGTCTTTTATCCATTTTAGTATCAGCTTTGGTGAAAGATTATGTCTGCCGAAATTTGTATGAATTTCATTAAGAATATCTTTGTAACCAGCCACCTCTTCTTCCGGGCGGTTTTGAGGTTTAGCTTTTTGAGCAACAATCATTCTAATTCTATTTTCAGGTACAATAATTCCTTCGATTCGGTTACTTGATTCGGTGCTTTGTATAATTGAAGCTTGCTGAAGAGTTTTTAATACTTCGGGAAATTGTTCCTTATAAAGAATTTCTTTTCCTTTGTACTCGCCGAGAGTTCTAACAGCAATTAGAATTTTCTGTGAAATCGGCTGGTCTAAAAAATAATCATACTCAAAAGAATTCATTTTTTATTTTCCGTTTCCATTTATTTCAATCTGTTCAAGAATATCTTTCAAGTCGTCAACAATTGCTTCAAGTTCGGTAATTGCATCCGTAGCAAGGTCTTGCGGTTCCGGCAAGTTTTCGGAATATTCCAAGGATTCATCTTTGAGCCATGAAATATCTAGTTTATAATCACGTTCCTTAATTTCCTTCAAAGAGAACTTTCTAAATCTTCCTTCTTCGCCTAAATCTTTCCGCTTGCTAGTTCCGTTCGGGTTGCTGCCGTAACATTTTTCAAATTCTTCGAAATGTTTCGGGCTCAATGGGCGGTCTTTTTTTGTTACACCCGGTACGTTAGAGCGCGCATCAAAAATCCAAACATTCTCGGTAGGATAACTCTTTTGAAAAAAAATAACATTAGCTTTAACGCCTTGGCTGTATGGTGTAAATGTTCCGCGCGGCAGACGTAAAATCGTATGCAGGTTGCAGTCTTCCATCAATATCTTAAAAACATCTCCCGCTTTATGTTCAAACAAAACATTATCCGGTAAAACCATCGCAGCTCTGCCGCCAGGTTTAAGAACACTAATAACGTGCTGAACAAAGTTTAACTGTTTGTTACTCGTTTCAATTGTAAAGTCGTCTCGTTCCGGGGCTTGGTTTGCGCCCTTTGTACCGAACGGCGGATTTGTTAAAATGCAATCGTAATATTCGTTCTTTCTCGGATCATAAATTGTATCGCCAAGATAAATTTTTGGTTCAAGTCCGTGCAGATATAAATTCATTAAGGAAAGTCGCCGCGGTCGCGGAACGAGTTCTTGTCCGTAATAAGTTTTTGTTTTTATTTTTTTTGCATCTCTTCTATCAATTGCGCCCTTAGTTTCATTCATCAGCCATTCATAAGCGGAAACAAGGAAGCCGCCGGAACCGCAAGCGGGGTCGCAGATTGTAAATTCTTTACTTACTCTCGGATCCGGTTTCATTACTCTTACAATAGATTGAATTAATACACGCGGCGTAAAATACTGACCGGCGCCCTTTTTCCCTTCGCTTGCCGCTCTTTCCAGTAATCCTTCAAAAGCTTCGCCTTTTACATCAACGTCAAGTGTTGTCCACTCTGTTTCGTCAATCAAGGTAATTAATCTTTTTAAGTTAACCGGATTGTTGAATCTTGGCATTGACTGTGCAAATATATCTCCAAGCATTCCGCTTTCTTCTCTTAATTTTCTTAGTACTTCGGCATAATGGTCTGTTAATTCAATGCCGGATTTATCTTTTAGACTTTGCCAACCGTATTGTTTGGGGATTTTAACTTCTTTTTCATCAGACATTTTAAGAAACAATAAATATGTTAGTTGTTCTATGTAATCACCGTAATCAACACCGTCATGACGTAATGTGTGACAAAATCCCCAAAGTTTATTAACAATATCCATTAGTTTTCCTTTTAAGCGGCAATGTTAGAATTAATTTCTTCGATCAGTTTCTGAAGTTCGGTTTTTCCGAAAATTCTTTGTGCTTTTTTCAACCCACCCTTTCTTTCGAAAGCGGGAATATAATCAAAATCTTCTTCATCAATAGATAAGTTTTGTATTAGATGTTCTTGGATAAGCGAAAACCATTCGTGTTGTTCGTAAGTGAATTCTTTTCCTTCGGTTACTTTAACAATTGCATTTTTTACTCTTTCATCTGGCGAAAGAAGAGGCGAGTTGTCATTTGCGGCGTGTTTAATCATTGATATTAAATCCGTTAGAGAAATGTTATAAACAAGTTTATGCGCGCGTCTCAAATCCTTTTCGGTAAATTTATGTTCGGTTAATTTTTCCCTAAGCTCACCAAGAACATTTGGATTCCATTCGTTCGGTTTTTCTAAAAGAATTTTTAGAGCCAATATTTTATCGGGATTTTCTTTGACGAATTTTGAAAAGCTGTCTAAATAATCAATCGGTTTTTCTCCCAATATCAATTCTTCGCTTTCCACATTATCTTTAATTGCGTAACCTTTCCAAAATTCTCTAGCTTTACGCGGATAATCTTTAAGTCTTTTTATGAATTCTTTATCCCTTAAGAGAGTCATGGTGTTAACGAAATCATTTTTGATCATTTCAGGTAAATCACCGGCAAATTTTCCTATATCACCGTTTTTTATGAACGGTTCAAAATATTCAATTGCATCACCGCTCATATTTTTTTCAATGCGTCTCAATCGTTTTACAAGAATTTTTGTGTAGTATTCTCTGCTTACATTTTGATATATATTGTTTATAATTTCTTTTAATGTTAGGGGTTCACCGCGCGGGGGTTCTACTCTGAAATCCACTGCATCTTTGAAGTATTCAATTAAGCTTCCATTGAAGCAGTCAAATATTTTAAAATGGTCTTTACCAATTTCAGGACAAAGGCGTGTACCCCGACCCAGCATTTGTACCCACAATATTCTTGATTTAACGGGACGCATAAAAACGACAAATTCCAAAACGGGAATATCAACTCCAGTACTTAACATATCAACCGTAACTACAATTTTAGGATTGGGTCTATTTCTGAATTCCCTGATCTTTTGCAAAGGTCTATCAACATTAGGGTTTCCGGTGATTTTTATTACAAAATCATCACCGCGGTTAAATACTTCTTTACAAATCGATACTATTTGGTCAGCGTGCGAAGTGAATTGTAAATCGTTACATGCAAATATTAAAATTTTTGGAAAGTGTCCGTATTCTTCTTCGTGAGGATAAGCATACTTAGCAAGTTCCTCAATCACTTTTCTATTTGTATCGGGAACGGTAATATCTGTTTCAATTTGTGAGCTGTCGAATTCTCTTTCGTCTTCCAAATTGTCCAATCTTTCGTGCCCTGTTTTTTTATTAACAATTCCGACCAGTTCTCCCTCTTTTAAGAACGCGCCATTCACCAATACATCAGATTTAATTTTTACCGCTTCATAATCCATAAGCGTCAACCTAATTTTTTAATTAATTGATTATAATTTAATCTGTCTTTCCTATTCTCATATATGCAGTAATAGAGTATTTGTTTATCCAATAACTCATACATTATTAAGTTATCATT
>DSBF01000212.1 GCA_011049495.1 Ignavibacteria bacterium | reverse complement strand
TTTTTTTTGCGCATACGTCAGAATTCAGGAATAAAAGGAACTTCTATTATATTCACAATCTCAAGTGATCGAAAATTTATAAATAAAGCACTTTGCCACCAAATAATCCGCTGACCCCAGAAGACAGAATTATAAGGCAGAGTACCTTTTGGTGGCAAAATATTACGAGGTTCTCTCATAAATTGGCTTTTACTTTAGCACACGACTTAGATATGTTTTACATAAGTGTTTTATAATTTCCGGTTATGTTAATATCGTACCTACGGCACTGTTTTTTTTGATGCATAGCATTTAGCTTCGTTAGAAGCTGCATTATGGTAATAAAATCAGTTTAATACACCCCCAATAGCCTCGTAGAGGTTACATTATTGGCTTAATGAGGGCGGGGGTGCGGTAAGCCTTTGTCACTTACTTGCCGATATATTTTTCCGCTCTAAGAATAATTCAATATTTCCCAATATCTTTTGTCGCCTACTTGTCCGGTGGTCGAATTATATGTCTTGTCTCGCAACTACTTTTTTCTTAGTAGGTGATTCAATCAAGTCATAAGTAACGATAAAAATAAATTATGGAGTTTTGCCTTTTTTGCATCCCGCTGTTTTATAGCGGGACAACCTGTTCGGCGAAGTACGTCTTTTGTACGAAGGCGGATTCTTTCATTCCCTCCTACGTCAAAGGAAAACATTTTGACTACGGCGGACAGGCCCGTCTACGTTAACAAACATCGTTAACTACGCCGAGGCAGGCAAGTCATAAAAAGATTTTTCTCATCAAGGGATAATTAGCCAGTCTTCCAGAGTTTCAACCTGTCCGACGAAGTACGTTTTTTGTACGTAGCCGGATTCTTTCATTCCCTCCTACGTCAAAGAAAACACATTGACTACAGTGGGCAGGCAATCCCGCCTACATTAACCAAATACGTTAATTACGGCGGGCAGGCAAGTCATAAAAAGATTTTTCTCATCAAGGGATAATTAGCCAGTCTTCCAGAGTTTCAACCTGTCCGACGAAGTTCGTTTTTTGTACGTAGACGGATTCTTTCATTCAATCAAGTCACAAAAAGTATTTACCTACTCCAAGGACAGAAAAACACTGTTCTTGAGTTTCAATTCTTTCATTCAATCAAGTCACAAAAAGAGCCGTAGCTGTAACTTGTTGTTTCTTAATAAGTTACAAGGGGTATTTCTTTCAGTTAGGTAAAAATAATAAAAATTTCTTGTAAATAAAAAATAATAGTTTATAACCGGTTCTGTAAGTTCTTTTATATTAATAAAATACCGGTAATGGTTGGTTAAAATAATTAGACAGTATGCAGCAAAGCTGTAAATTATTGTTTATCAATAATTTATGCTATTAACTTAATGTTACGTTTGTTAGCAATTACCAACCAACCGTTTTAGAATTATACTATGTTGTGTTCTAAAGATTTCTTGCGGGTATTAAACTATATAATAAAGCGCGTCGTTTGTTTGGGACAGAGCCCCTATTGAAACAATTTTTTCCGAACACTTACCGCAAATAACGTATGTTTTAATAAAATCTTTTTTAGTTATTGTGTTCGCAAAAAATTTTAATTTGCCTGATAATTCGTTGTAATACTTGGTAGATAATTGACATTCAAACACGCCGCTTTTTATTTTTTCTCCGTAAGCAAGAAGAAGTTTGTTGATATTCCGGCTATTTCGTTTATCGCTTATTTTAAAAATTATTATGTAGATCATTTTATAATGTTATTTTCATTGGATAATAAGCGGACAAATTTCCTTTTAGATAATTTGCCAACTGCATTGCCTAAAGCTGTAAACACTTCCGGTAACTTACTTTTGTACCGGAAGGAGAGTGGGTTGTAACTTGATTCATTTTAATTTCAAATTGCCTTATATATTCTTTCCTTCCTCTTTTGTTTAACAAACACGGGCTTGAAGGTTCTTTAAGAAAATAGAAATCGTTTTTCTTTATTATCTTTTTATTGATAACGTAAATAACCAAAGAATCAATCACATGACGGAACTCTTCGATTATGTCGCTTACCAAAGACGGGTGTCCTTGTCTATCTACATGATAAAAACCGATGTAAGGGTTTAACCCGTACATATCTAGAAAAGAGAATAAATTAAAACCAAGTAGCGTATAACCAAAGCTTAGCAAGCTGTTTACAGGGTCTGTAGGAGGTCTTTTAATTCTTACAAAGTTTTTTGTGTAAAACCCTGTATCTGCATTAAACAACAGCCCTAAATTATGAAAGTACGTTGATGCTATGCTGCCTTCGATTCCTCTTAAGTAATTTATTGAAGCAGTATTATCGATCGCCTGTAAAACTTGTTTGGTTTTATTTAAAACAGAAGTTATTTCCGGGCTTTTAATTCTTTTATTATGCCGTTGAAGCAGCACCCTTGTATTATGAATTTTTACTTTTACTTGGTTTATAGCAAAATTAAGAGTGAAGGCTTCATCCAAAGATCTGAGGAATTGAAGTTTTTCCAATTCGGTATTCCTGTTTCCATAAGAATCTATTGTACCATAATACCTGCCGTGCGAAGAAAGAAGCGCTATCTGTATGCGGTTAATTAAACATGTTTGGTAAACAGCCGGCGTAATAAGACAATTACCGAAGATTATTATGTGAGATATTTTTATAATTGGTATTTCCAAAAGATCGATATCGTCTTTTGTAACAACAAATCTTCCGCTTTCTTTGCTTAAAATACTTCCTTGTTCATGTATGTAAAGTGATCTTTTGAACTCGGTAATTGAAACGGAAGTTGGAATTTCTTTTGTTTTTGTGCTTCTGGTTTCAATTTCTTGGTCATAAACAGGTTCGTCAGTCAAATCAATATTTTGTTCTCTTTCAATTTGGGAATTATCTTGTTTTTTAACAGACGAGGAATTATCAATAAATTGCTGCAATGTAATTCCTTTTTTAGTAAGCGCTTCCAGGAAGGCGATACCGACATCGGAAGAGTTAAGACCGGTTTCAAGTTCTTTTAATTTTTCTTTTTTTGCTGCAATACTACGTAATGTTTTTTCATCTATGGAATCGTTTAAGAACGACGAAAACACATTAGTTGTATCTTTAGGGCTGGCAGGAACAATTAAAGAATTTAGAAAAATATAACCGAGGTATTTAAAACCTTCTTTGAAACTACTTACTTTTGTTTTTTTCAAGTTGAGGTTTAACTTTAAACCGGCAAGTAAATTACCGGAAATTTTTATTGCTTCTTCTGCAGCGGGTTTGGTCTTTGTAAGAATTACAAAATCATCTGCAAAACGAACCAGTTGAAGATTTTTCTTTTTGATCTCCTCATCAAATTTATCCAAATAAAGATTAGCAAGCAGCGGTGAAATTGCGGATCCTAGAGGAAGCCCCTTGGTTTGTTTATATTTTTTGTTTTTGAAATAATAATCAGGTGTAATAAACTTAACCAGTAATTCAATAACATCTTTGTCATCTAGAATATGTTTAACCCTGGAGATAAGTATTGTATGATCAATATTGTTAAAGAAATCCTGTATATCTGCATCAGCCAGCCAGCAGAAACCTTTATTATACAATGAAATTATTTTTTGTGCCGCGCCTTCTCTCGAAAAACCTTTCCTGTATGCATAGGATTCGTTTTCTAATTCAGCATCTACAAGAGGTTCAATAACTGACATTGCAGACTGTTGAGCAACACGGTCTATTACACAAGGGATAGATATTAAGCGTGCTTTACCGTTTTGCTTTTTTGCCTCGAACATAACAAATGGTTTCTGTTTGTATGTTCTATTACGGAGTTGTTTGTACAAAAGAGCAATATTTTCTTGTATGTTGTCTTCAAAATCTTCAATGGAAACATGATCCCATCCGGGGACGCCGTCATTTTCGCGCACCCGGTAAAAGCCTTTCAAAAGGGAAGGATATGAAGCAATTTTGTCATAGAGATTCATAACTTACTCCAACTAATTTGAAAAATAACCCGGTAATTATACCGGTCAATCAAAATGTCAAAGAGCTAATTAAGAATTTCATATTTACCGAAACCGTACGGTGTATCTTTACCTACGTGCAGGTGTTCTCCAAGTACGAGAAGGTCAATTAAATTTTCCAGGTTTCCCGTTATTTCGAATTTGCCGGTAAAGCCTTCAAATTTTTCTTTGCCAATTTCATATCTGTGCCAATTAAATTCCGAGCCGGAGATTTTCAAATCGTTTTTTAAGGTGTGTTTGTAAATATAATTTTCTTCACCGCAGTATAGAAATTGCAATTGCGAAAGTCTTCTGTAAAGAATATCTATGAATAATTTTAAGTCGTTAGCCCGGTTAATAACGGCAGGTTTGGTATCGTTTTCAGGTATTATACATGTAGGCGAAAAAAAATGAAGTAAAACTCTTTTGTAATGTTTAGATGAACTTATATCTTTCAAATAAACCGGCTCATAATTTTTATATGAAGCTGCAAAAGAATCAAATGAAAATGAATATTTATCTCTTTCAATTACAGCATCAATCTCAAAATTACCTCTGCCGTAGCCGGATTTTCTGCCGAGCCAATATTTTTTGCCGAGTAAATAAATTGCTTGCTTAAAATACTCTATGTATTCAATACCGTTGCCAATTAAAATTAAATTGATGTAAAAAAATTCTCCTGGTAAGTATTTCATTTTAGGGGTAATTTCAGGTTCCAGGATATAGAAGCGCGGAGGTTTGGAACCAATATTTAATTTTCCCGATATACCAGGTTCAAGAATTTTATCAAAAACTTCAGTAAGAATCCGGCGGTCAAATTCCTTGTGAAAAACGGTTTTAATTGAATTACGCAAAGAGAGTCCTTTGAAAATTTCAGAGAAAACAATGGTTTCAGTAACGCGAAGCCTGAAAGTGAATTTGTAAAAGTGTAGTTTGGCGAAGGTGTTCATTGATAACTGGTTTTTGTAATTGGTTAATAAAAAGTATTAGTAATGCATAAAGTTTTTTATGAAACCAGTCTTTTATTTCTTAAATAAACTGCCCGTAACCCACATTTGTTTTAGCACCTACTCCCAAGTCGAGTAAAATTTGTTTGAATAGCTCCAGTTTAATTTTTTTGTTAATGCATGTGTCAGTTAACCTAAAACTGAATTTAAATGTTACTTTCGGTAGTACTTTCAAAAATTGAATTGGATTAGGATTGGTAAAAGGATCAAGTTTTGGATTCTTCGGATGTTTGTGGGGTGTTATATAATCATTAGCTAAAAATTTCCCGTTATGTTTATTTGATTTAATCGGGAAAGAGTCAAAAAAAATATCTCTTTCTTTATAAGGCAGATAAATATCATTGTCTTTTTTCCCATTAAAAACATGATTTATAAAATGGGAAGGTTGATTCCCAACAGTTGAAAACATTTTCTGAGAATCAATTTCTTTTAATGATTTTTTAATTTCTTCGTTTAGTTCATCATTACTTCTTAATTGTTCTGTAATGCTTACAGCATAACCACCATTATCTTTTCCGCAAGCAACTCTTAAAACACCTTTAACCGATGAACCGGGTATGCAGGGTATGCCGGTTGTGTAATCAAAGAAGAATCCGAGTTTGAGTTCGCCTTCTAATTCTTTTCCTCCTATTTCATGATTATAACCCGAACCAATAAGTAAACCGGGATAAATAGTAGTTAGCTCAAAGGAATCTTCTGTGGAAAACAATTCTTCGAATTTGTAATCTAATTTAAGATTATACAAAGAATCATTTTGAAAATTCAGAGAGGGTTTTCCGTTGTCAAACCTAAGTTGCTTAAAATACTCTTTATAAAATAAGAATCCCGCGTTTCTCATATTATAGCTCTTTTTGTTTAAAAGTTCTTAATGCAAGTTTAAGTGCAACTAATGATGTAGAGATATTCTTCTCAAATTTATCAATTTCAATTTTGTTAGTGCCGTTATTAGTATTTGATAAAACATAGTTGAGTAATTCTTTATCTGAGGTCGAGTCAATTAATAACATTATTGCTCTGAGTAAATTCAAGCGTTTTTTTGCTTGAGATTGCTCATTTGAATAAAAGGCAAGCGTAGCAATCAAACCGGATTGAATAATGCTTGCACCCATTGAAGCAATATAGCCTTTGAACTCTTTGTCGACTATATTATCGTCATTCGCCATTTTACTGGTTTTAATTGCCTCTAAGGCTTTTGGTATTTGTTGATTTACTTTTTTATTCATAGCCTAACCTATCTTTTCAATTTTACAGAAACCATAACCAATTGATGCATTGCCGCCTATTTGTACTGTCTTATTAACAACCGCTTCATCAAATTCATTTTTATACTTTTCTGTTTTTGCAACAAAAAAAACAAACTTGCTTTCTCTCGGCACTACTTCCTCATACCAAAGATTTTTGCTTTCGCCGTTTTCAAGCTGGTTGCGGGCTATTACCGGAAGATGTTTTGAAAGTTCTTTAAAGGTATTTTTATGGAATAAAGCGAGATTATCTCCTAAATAGTTATCTCCGTTTTTCAATTGTAGATCCGAAACCGCTGTGTAATCTTCAAGTATAACTTGACCATTTGTAGCAACAACTTTTGGTTTTTCTTCTTCAACCGAGTAATCTGTAATAGGAGAAACGGAGTGATCTGTTTTTCCGAGAGCTTTTGCTTTTTCTTCAACTTCTTTTAGCAAAAATTCAGCCGTTGCTCTATAAAAAGGCTCAACATTACTACGAACCGGAAGGACAACAAGATTAGCATCGAAGAATTTGTAATAACCTACTTGAGGCTCTTTCTTTTTATCCTTATCACTTTCATTCCCTTTTTCTTCTTTTTGTCTCATTGGATCAGCCCCAAAAACATAATTTAATTTTGAATCTCCCTCTTCCCATTCATCTTTAAAGTGTTCCCTTAAGGCGCCTTTTAAAGATGAAGAATGGATGATCGGTACCTCACTGATCGGATCCCGCTGCACAAGATTGTCTACAACACCGTAATTAGCTTCTCCGCTGCCGACGTGCATATTTGTTAAGCACGTTATTAAATATGCGCTGATATCATATTTCATAATTAGGATTCCTTTTGATTTACTATTCTAAAATGATTATAACCTATTTTTTGAAGAGGCGTATATTCTTTTTTTTCTGTTTTACCGATGTGAGCAATTAACTTTGATGCATCATCTGCATAAAAGACAGAGCCTCTTTTAAAGAAAATAGATTGACCGGATTTTCTTAATTTATCATTGTTATCTCCATTGGCTTCTTTTCCAGTTTGCGACATGGATGAAAATTTAGTTGTATTTTGTGTTGTCACAATAGAGTTAAAATCAATTATATCCGTAGCTGCGAAATCGCAATCTTCAAATATTTTATTTGAAACGTAAGCGTTACTGACTAAAACAACTTTCCCGGAATTTTTGGAAGGTTCATAACAAGGCAAAAGTTTATCAAATTCATCCGGCATTCTGGAAACATCCATTTTAAATTTAGACTGCTCTCCGCCGATATTAACCAACTCGTTTGAAGAAAAATTAATACCATCTTCAAGCTCTAGGATAAAAGCAAAAGAACAGCCCTTTTTCAACTTGTAAAAAAACTGGATGTAAAAAGCTTTCTCTTCTGTTTTGCCATAATAATCCTTTCTAATACCGATTTGTTTATGTTCAATAAAAATATCATCATACTTGCAAAGTTTTTTGTCTACGTTAATCAACAAATCCGGCAGCCCGTCTTTAGCAACATAACCTTCAAGATAAGGGATAAAATGTTTTAACGAAGTTGAATAAATAGAACTTGAACCCGCTTGTTTGTTAAATTCTCTCATGACAAATTTATTATTTTCTTCAACCCTTTGGTATTCTTTATTAGCGGGGAATAAATATTCTTCATTTTCACCCGCTATAAAAACAGGGGAGAATTCTTTAATCTTACCGAAATCAAATTCATTGTCGGTTATTTCAAAACTTTTACGGCTGATTAATTTTGCAGCTTCATCCTTGTTCTCAATTTTATTGTTCTTGAAAACCCCCTTGCTGTTTTGTACCATAAGCTGGTATCTCACAAGCCCAAGCAAGGTCGTCTGCTGCGGAAAGTATTTCGATTTCACAAAATAATTTGCTGACCCGCCTTCACCGAAGGTATTTTTACCCCCGAAGAAAAACCTGTCGTACGGCGTAAGTTTTACAAGCAATTTTTTAATCATCTCTTTCTTCTTTATTGTGAATGAATTCAATAAACCGAAGCGCGGAATATATTTTCATTATGTTATTTTCGTTTATTTTTACTTTCTCTTCTTTGGTTCCGTTAACTTTTTCTTCTTCGTAAATTTCTTTAACAAGCTCTTTGGTGTTTTCCAAAAAGGGCACAAGTTTATTATTGTCGTTTTTATCTTTATGAATACTTTCGTTAAAGTTATTAGTGAAGAAATTATCAATCATATTATTTCGTTCATCTTTATCCTTCTCACCGATTGCCATAAGCACAGCCTTTTGCGGATCGAGTTTCCGGATTATAGATTTGATGAACTCATCTTTTTCAAACGGGGTTGTTATTAATTCCATAAACTTAGTGTACGAATCAGATTTTTTGTGAAATGTTGTACCGAAATAGTTCCCGCTGTGCTTGAGAATCGTAAATGAAACAGCGTCTTTGTTGCCAGTCTTTGCTTGCTCGAATAATTGTTTTGCGCCTTGTTCCAAAGCCTGGTTCAACGGGTATTTATAATAGCTTATTGAAATGCCATAAGACAGTGTTGGTTTCTTAAAATCTTTATCTTCTTTAACAGCTTTCTCAATGATGGATTTAAAGTCTATTCCATTTTCGTTGTAATTTGTGAAATACTTATCAAAAATTTGATCAATCTCTGATATTAAGCTAAAGACAGTTTTGTTTATTATAACTTGATTACCTTCTAAGGTTGTTTGGGCAACAGGCATAAAGTAAAGCAGGTCATCACCGCCTGCATAGATTGGAGTACCATTATAACTTTTAATAAGCTTCACAGCTTCGATCGCAAAGCAGAGTAGGTTTTTTGAGAAACGTTTTATATTTTCTTCTTTATTGTCTTGTTCATATAAGGATTTAATAAAAGTCCCGATATTATCGCCGTCTGCCTGAACTACGGCTATATATTTTTGGTAGTTTCTGAAACTATCACCGACTATGTTCTTAATATCTTTTATGAATTCAATTTGGTTCTCGTCATTTCCTTCTTTAAGTTTTTTAACAGCTTCCTTGTATGGCTTAATATCTTTATATCTTTCATAAAATTCGGCTGTTGATATTTCAATAGTACTTGGGAATGGTCTTTTGGTAAATTCTCCTCGAACAAAGTAATTGTATGGATATTTTTGTTCTAGAAAATCTATTAAATAATTTTTGGAAGCATCTTCAATAACTCTCTGTTGGAGTTCAAGTGAATCAAGTAGTTTAAATATTTCTAGGATAGCATTTTCTTTATCGCTTAGTTCTATATTAAGATTGTAGAAATTGATATAGTTTTCCAAGTATATTTTTATCAAGTTTTTATCTATTACTATTGGTTTTTCTTCGTCCTTCTTAATATTATTAATGTCATCGAAGACACCTTTTGTAAATTCTTCCAATACTTCGTCTATGATATTCTGTAAATCATCAACTTTCCCTTTAATAATAAATCTGTCCGGGAAAAGACCGGTTTGAAAATTTTCATATAATGGCTTTAATGTCTTTCCATTGATTTCCACCTCCTCCGTGTAAGGGAGAATGAATTCGATGCCTTCATTTTGTTCTTTTATTTTTTTTATCATCTCTTTCATAAGAAAGGAAAACATATAGCTTGCAGCCCAAATTGCTTTGGTGCTTTTTACACTTTTCAGTGTTTTGTGAATTGGACCTATTGTAAGTGCGGTGTATTTCATTGGTAATCCTTCGACAAATAATAATTATTCAACTGCGAAAAAATATCTAATAAATATTTTGATTCTTCAGAATTACTATTATCAACATATTGTTTAAAATGATCTTCATAATATTCGCTGTCATTCTCTTGAAGTATAAAAAGAGTTATAGCGTTAAAAAGATATTCACAAACATCAAACTGTTCCGGTATTTTAAGCTCAAGGGGGTTTCCCTTTGAAAATTTTGTACTATTCATATGTATTTTTTCTCCTAAATATTCCTCAGGTATAGGATGACAGAATATATAAACTCTGAAGAGATTTTCTTCAATTTCAATAGGTTTAAAAGTGATTGGAGATTTGAATCTTTGTATAACAACTTGATCATTTATTTTTTTCTTACCTTCTTTTGTAATTGTATCATTATCATAAAATCTCCATTGCTGCATTGAAGACAATCCCAGCAAATCCCTGAATAATAATTTATCTTTTTCATGATTACCGGTAGGTGAAAATTTTAATGTACTTTCATTCGAATATGTCTTAGCTAGCAAATTTTTATAGCCAGTAAAATTTTTATAAAAATGCTCTCGAATTGTTCTTTTATCCCATTGCTGAGAAGGTGTCAATCTTTTGGCGTATTGAAACATTAGGGATTTGAAATATAATTTATTGGGAATGTTAATACCGCTCCGCAGTGTTTTATAAAACAGTTCCATTCTATAAAAAAGATTGTGAATTTTAAAAAGATATTGTATTTCATTTTCCGACTCGTACAGTTTTTCTTTCAACAAACTATTAAACTTCTTTTTTAATTCTACTTTTTTATTTCCAATTGATTTTGGCAAATACGTTGAATTATTGGGATTATAAAATCGAGTGTTCATATTTATGTCAGCTAAATTAATATCGAAGAAGGGATACTCATCAGTTTTTTCAGGCAGTTTCGGTTTTACTCCTTCAATTTCAATTACCTCAAAACTCCCGAATCCCTTATTTTGTCTTGTCCCAAAATTGTTAAGAAAGAAGAATTCTATTAATCTATCAGAAATTCTTTTTCTAAGATCATGATCGAATACAATAATTTCCCCATCAATTATTTTTTTATTTACTATAAACTCTTTGGGTTCTTTTACTTCTCCTTCTTTTTTCATATTCCCAAAGTAATTAGGGAATTGATTGTCCCATAATAATTTATAATTCGCAATTTTACTCTTGTTATCTTTAATGTATTGTTTCCTAGGAAATCCAAGCAGAAAACGTTTAGAATTCATTGACGATATGCTAAGTTTATAATCAAATGCCAATTTCAGCTCCTGAAGATATTCTGTTTTTGTATTTTCTTTATCCTGGATACTTGAATTATTATCAATCTCCTTTAGTCCTTTTTCAATACTTTTCGTATCGCCAATTAAAAATTCTCTGTACGAGTCAAATTTTAATATTCCGCCGAAAGAATTTTCAATCAAGAATTTATCCAGCTTAGGTTTCAATTCGCTTGCCCGCAAGGTAGCACCGTGCTGTTCATGTTGGAAGTGTATGATTGGCGTGTGCTGTTTTAATTTGAATATAAGCTTGTAATCACTCATAATTTCTCGCTTAAAAAAGTGATGGAATTAGAATCATTAACACTGCCAATAGTATCATAACAACGTAGAATAATCTTCTGTTTTTTCTTTTTCTAAACAACCTGAATTTCAATAAGCGATCGGTAGCATAAATGAAAATTGTAGTTATTAAAAAAATTATTCCGACGCTCATCCAAAATGCAGGGTAAAAAACTCCATTGAAAATTTTATCCGGTATACTCGTTATACTGGGTAGAGTATTAATTCCTAAAATTCCGGCAACCAATGAAGCCGGTAAAAGTAATGTTGCGAGTATTGTTAAGTATCTTAGATCCTCATTTTCTTTTCTTTGAGCAGCCAAGGAAACATACCTGTGTATTTCGTCTAGTTCTCTATCTAAGTTTTTAACTTCACGTTCAATTCTCATATTATCCAATAACATATCATATAATTCAATGCCTTGTTCTTGTGCGGTAGGCTCTCTAAAAAAGATTTTGTTTACAAAATGTATATATCTTTCATAAAGCTGTTCAACATAAACCAATTGATTTTCTATTCTTTGTTCATGCTTAGGTTTTTCTAATAATTTTACTTTTGTGGCTTCATCGGAAAATCTTAATAAGGAAGCTCTTTGAATTAATGCAAGCATAACTAACTGAAAATACATTGTCTGTAAATGAGCAAGCATAATATTTTTGGAGAACCAGTCTCTATTGGTAAGTAGAACAAAAGAGTAACGAGAAATACCGAAAAAACTTCGATTGTCTATCCATCTGTCGTAAGTATGCTTAATATTTAATTGTCGTAAAAAGTTTCTATTTGCAATCCCGCTGTTTCTATTATCTACGAAAATAAAGCGGTACCATAAATCATTGTTTTCGTAATTATATTCAAAACGGTTTAACTCTTTTGACCATTGTTTTTCACTTAAAATTTGCGCACAATGTTCATTCCCATACCAACAAATCGTAAACATTCGGTCATCAATAACATGTGATAATTTTATATCACCAACTTTTAAGTCATGTTCTGTGTGTTTGAACTTATTGCCTAACAACTTTGTAATAAATTCCGGCAACTTGGAAATAGTTTTGGGTTCGTCACCTTCAAACCAGTCACAAAATTTTGCAAAAGAATCCTTAACTCTTATCTCCTTTTTTTGATTAAGAATTTTCAACTCCAATTCGATACTATTAGCCAGAAAGTTTTCTTTTACGCTTTTTAACGGTGATTTCGGATCACCGTCATTTAAAAATTGCGGATATATTCTTCTCCCGAAATCGTTTATATCAAGTATTTGTTCAGGTTCATTATGTTTGTAATTACTTAAATGAAAGGAAAGAATTCCAACGCCGGTTTGATAGAAGTTAATTATAATATCTTCTATAACTAGTTCATAAGTAATTGCAGGTATTTTGGGTTTATCCCAAGGTTCTCTTTCAACAACGTTTATAAAATATTTTGATTCATTCTTTTCCAGTTCCAAATTATATTGCAGAATGGCTTTATTATCCCAGTC
>DSBF01000284.1 GCA_011049495.1 Ignavibacteria bacterium | reverse complement strand
TGCGCATGAAAATTATAATAAAGTAAAAAAGATATTCAGGCAGGAAGAGATTGATCAGGCGAGGGCAAATCTAAATAAAGCTATTGCGGGGGTTGATTTACTGAAGAAGAATATACGGGATAGTTATGTGATTTCCCCGATAAACGGATTTCTTGTTAAGACTTTTGTTGAAAGAGGAGAAAGTGTTACACCAATGTCTTCGCTTTTCAAAGTATCTGATCTCGATATCGTAGAGTTAGTAATCTATGTGTCAACATTAGAGCTTGGTTATGTGAAACTGGGGCAGAGGGCAGAAGTAACAATTGATACATACAAAGATAAAATATATGAAGGGAAGGTTACTTATATATCGCCCGAAGCAGAATTCACTCCAAAGAATATTCAGACGAAGGATGAAAGAACAAAACTGGTATTTGCAGTCAAGATTACAATACCGAATGAAGATTATGATCTAAAACCAGGTATGCCGGCGGATGCGTCTATAATTACAAAATTGCAAGATTGGAATTAAACAATGAACGAAGTAATTAAAATAGAAAACCTTAAACGAAGCTACGGAGATATTGTGGCTGTAAACGGTGTATCATACTCGGTAGCTAAAGGTGAGATGTTCGGACTGGTTGGTCCGGATGGTGCCGGGAAAACAACCACCATTAGAATGTTAATTGGGTTACTAAAACCTGATTCGGGTAATGCCCAGCTGCTGGGCTATGATCTTAGAACCCAGAAAAACAAAATCAAAGATGAAATCGGTTATCTATCACAAAGATTTTCTCTATATGGTGATCTGACAATTGATGAGAACATTGAGTTTTTTGCAGATATACACGGAGTGAAGAACTTCAAGGAAAGAAGAAATGAACTGCTTGAGTTTACCAGGTTAACACCATTTCGTGACCGCCTGGCAGATAAACTTTCAGGTGGAATGAAACAGAAACTTGCACTTGCCTGCACGCTTATTCATAAGCCAAAGATAATTTTCCTCGATGAGCCTACAACGGGAGTTGATCCGGTTTCAAGAAGAGATTTCTGGAAGATACTTTCAAATCTTCTTAAAGAAGGAATAACAATCTTTATGACAACGCCTTATCTCGATGAAGCCGAACGCTGCAACAGAATTGCTTTGATGAACAACGGTGAAATAATAAGCTGGGATACACCAAAGAAGGTAAAAGCTTCTCTTAAAGAACAGATCGTTGAAATTGTCTGCTCACCGAGCCGTGAAGCATACAATACAATTAAAGCAAACACCGACTATGAGGTTCAGATGTATGGCGACAGACTTAATGTTGCTTTGAAAAGTTATGATGATGAATATGCTAAGCTCGAAAAACATTTAACTGAAAATAATATTCAGATAGTTGATCACAGAGTGATTACGCCATCACTGGAAAATGTATTTATTCATTTAATAAGTAAAGCATCATAGAAATAAAGGAATTAAAAATGAAAAAAATAATATTATTAAGCCTGATGATGATATCCGTTCTTTACTCGCAGCCGCAGAAACTAACTCTGCAGGAAAGCATAGAACTGGGACTTCAGAACAGTAAAGACTTGAAGATTTCACAATCAAAACTAAAAAGCTCTGATGCAAAAGTATCGGAAGTTAATTCAATGTTTTTACCGCAGTTGAAGTTAATGGCAAACTACACAAGGCTGAGCGATAATGTACCTCCGTTTGAAGTCACGACTCCGTTTTCACCAATGCCTATCAGAATTTCCGACCCTGTGCTGGATAATTACAACCTTAAACTTTCACTTCAGCAGCCTCTGTTTACAGGGTTCAGGTTGTCATCATCAAAAAAAGCAGCCGAATATAATTTCAATGCTGCTGAATTGGAATATTCAAAAGAAATGAATGAGGCGGCTTTAAATATTCACAATGCTTTCTGGAATTATTACAGGGCTCAGGAAGTAAGAAATCTTTTAGAGAAAAGCTTAGGTCAGATTGAAAATCATCTCAGGGATACAAAAAACTTTTTGGAAAACGGATTGGTTACACAGAATGATTACTTAAAGCTTCAGGTTCAGTATTCAAATACAAAGCTTCAGTTAATTGAAGCAGAAAATAATCTGGAAGTTGCGCGGGCAGTATTCAACAAAACACTCGGTCTTTCACTCGAATCAAAAACAGAAATTATTGTGGATAAGGCAGAAGCCAAAACAGTTGAATATGATATTAAAGACCTGGTTAAAGAAGCAAAACAAAATCGTGATGAACTTCAATCATTAGCATATAGATTAAAAGCTGCAGATGAGAATATATCTGCAGCCAGATCAGACTGGTTTCCGAACATTTACTTAACAGGCAATTATTATTACAGCAATCCCAATGCAAGATATCAGCCGCTTACTGATCAGTGGAATGATACCTGGGATGTTGGTGTAACATTAAGCTGGGATATTTGGAATTGGGGATTGACTTCTTCAAAGACAACCCAAGCCGAGGAACTTTCCGTGCAGACTCAGGCTACATTAGAAAAGTTAAACGATAACATTGAGGTAGAAGTCTATCAAAACTATTTGAACCTGTTCAAATCAAAAGAAAAAGTCGATGTAAGCAGACTTAGCTTAGAGCAGGCATCAGAGAACTACCGTATTACATCAGAAAAATATGATCAGCAGTTAGCAACAAGTACAGATCTTATTGATGCGGAAGTATCTGAGCTGCAGGCAGCAACTAATCTCACCTTTTCTTTGATTGAATATAATCTTGCAAAGGTGAGACTTGAAAAAGCGGTTGGCAGGAGAATTTATTGAGAATGGATATTCAGATGAACAGCATAGAAGTAAAAGACTTAACAAAACAATTCGGCAGCTTTACTGCAGTGGATAAAGTATCATTTACCGTAAAGCAGGGAGAGATATTCGGATTTCTCGGAGCTAACGGTGCAGGTAAATCAACCACAATAAGAATGCTTATCGGTATACTTGAACCTACATCTGGTGACGCGTTGGTGGGCGGTTACAGCATTATGAAGCAGCCGGATAAAGTAAAAACACAAATCGGGTATATGTCTCAGAAGTTTTCTTTATACAACGACCTTACAGTTGAAGAGAATATCCGTTTCTTTGCGGGAGTTTACGGATTAACAGGAAAGAAATATGAAGAAAGAAAAAAGTGGGTTTTGAAGGTTGCCAATCTCGAAGGCAAAGAAAAACTGCTAACCAATTCGCTGCCCGGCGGTATCAAACAAAGACTTGCTCTGGGAACAGCAGTGATCCACGAACCCAAAATTGTTTTTCTTGATGAACCAACCAGCGGAGTTGATCCGGTTTCAAGAAGAAATTTCTGGGATCTTATAAACGATCTGTCCGCAGGCGGTACGACCGTGCTCGTTACAACTCACTACCTGGATGAAGCTGAATTCTGCAATGATATAATTCTTATAAATGCAGGAAGACTTATCGCACAGGGAAATGCAAAAGCGTTGAAGACCAATTACATCAAAAATACAATACTCGAAATTGAATCCGACAGAGTTGTAGACAGTATGGGAATACTTGAAAAAGAAGACTGGGTTGGGGAGACTTCTATATTCGGCAACAGCATTCATATAATATTAAATGATAATGCAAAAGGCGAAGCTGATGTTCGGGATATTCTTACAACCAAAAATTCAATAAATGTGCACAGAGTTGATAAGATAGTACCCACATTGGAAGATGTTTTTATTCATCTTTTAGAAAAGGATAAAACTAATGTTTCATAGAATTTACGCTATTGCTAAAAAAGAGTTTAGACAATTGAAGCGTGATACAAGGATGCTTTTTATAGTATTCTTCTTCCCGGTTGTTTTACTGGCAATTTTTGGTTATGCAATAAACTTTGATGTTAAGCATATTAAGGTTGCAGTATACGATCAGGATAAATCCGATTATACAAGAGAGTACTTAAACGGATTGGTAAGCTCTGAATATTTTGATATTGTTACACACATAGATAGTGATGATGAGATAAAAAGATTATTAGATGAAAAGATAGTTCAGGCGGTTATAGTTTTCCCGAATGATCTTTCCAGAAGATTAAATAATAATGAGGAAGTAAAAGTACAGTATCTGGTTGATGGCGTTGATGGCAATACCGCAAATGTAATTGTTAACTATGTGAATGCTGCAACATATAGCTACTCATTAAAGCTTACAAAAGAATATCTGGCTGTTAAGGGAAAAGAAATTTATGTTCCAATAAATCTTGAACCGAGATTCTGGTTCAACCCTGAATTAGAAAGCACAAAGTTTTTAATACCCGGTCTGATGGGTATGATTTTAATTATCACAGCCGTGATATCAGTATCACTGTCAATTGTAAGGGAAAAAGAAAGAGGAACAATTGAACAAATTAATGTTTCGCCGCTGTCATCATTAGAGTTAATTATCGGCAAGACAGCTCCATACATTATGATATCGCTGATTAACGCTGCTATTGTGCTTTTGGCAGGATATCTTCTCTTCGGAATAGTAATAAAAGGTGATATATTTTTACTTCTTTTCAGCACCTTAATATTTTTATTTGCTGCACTTGGACTTGGAATATTTATTTCCAGTATCGCTGATTCACAGCAGGTAGCCTTTCAGGCAGCGAACGTTACATCACTTCTGCCCTCACTTATTCTGTCCGGATTTATTTTCCCGATTGAAAGTATGCCGGCTGTCATTCAGTGGGTTACAAATATCACACCCGCAAAATTTTATATAGTATCGCTGAGAGCTATTCTATTAAGGGGCGTTGGAATTTCCGCCTTCTGGGAACAACTGATTTATTTAATGATTTTCGGAGTGATATTTATTTCACTTGCTGCTTTAGTTGACAGGAAAGCAAAAGCTGCCTAATGAAGAGCTTAAACAAAAATCAAATAAGAGATTTATAAAATGAAAACGATATATGAATTTATTATAAAAGAACTGCTTCAGTTCAAGCGTGATAAAAAAATGAGAGCGGTTGTCTTTATGGCACCCATCTTACAGCTTATTTTGCTTGGCTATGCTGCAAATATGGATGTTGATATTGTTCATACTGCAATATTTGACCAGGACAAAACCGCGACCAGCAGAGAGTTTATAAAAAACTTTGAGGAATCGGGATATTTTGCAATCGATTATTATGCGTCAAGCTACGAGGATGCAACAGAACTGATTGATATGGGTAAAACGATTGTCGTAATCGTTATTCCGAAAGACTTCGAAAAGAATTTAAACAGACGTGAAACTGTATCAGTTCAGACTTTATTTGAAGGCTCCGATGGGAACACTTCTTCCATTGCACTCGGATACATACAGGGAATTACAAACCGGTTCTCTAAGAAAATTGTAACAGAAACCAGAGATAAATACGGAGTAAATCTTGCTTTGTCGGGTTCATTAACTCCTGAAGTGAGAGTATGGTACAATCCTGAAATGAAAACAAGAAACTATATGGTGCCTGGTATCATGGGAGTGATATTAATGATTACAACTTTATCACTTATGTCAATGGCTGTTGTAAGAGAACGAGAGATTGGAACACTTGAACAATTAATTGTAACCCCAATTAAATCTTATCAGCTCATACTCGGCAAGCTGATCCCCTTTACAATGATCGGATTTATAGTGTTAGTGATTGTAATGCTTATAATGACACAATGGTTCGGTATAGTAGTTAGGGGAAATCCTTTGTTCTTATTGTTTACTGCTCTCTTATTTGTACTCTCTAACCTGGGGTTGGGACTTTTCATCTCAACCGTTTCAAAAACACAGCAGCAGGCAATGATGGCATCGGTTTTTGCTGTCATGATGCCGATGATTTATCTGTCAGGTTTTGCGTTCCCGATTGAAAATATGCCGAAGGTTGTACAATATATAACTCATCTTCTTCCGTTGAAATACTTTATTACAATACTCCGTGGAATTGTTTTGAAAGGAATCGGATTTTCCGCACTGTGGGTTGAAACACTTATATTATTCGGAATGGGAGCAGGTATTTTGATTATTAGCTCCTTAAGATTTAGCAAGAAGGTTGAATAACAAAACGAAAGGATATACAAAATGATAAATCAAAGATCAAAACTCTGGAATTACTTTTTATTCGGAACAGTAAGTTTTCTGGTCGCGTTCTTCATCAGCACAGATGAAATAAATGCACAAACTGAGGATGTTTACAAAGTATTAAAAATCAATACCGAGATCACTGAAGGAAAATCAAAAGAAGTAAAACCCCTCTTTGAAGGCGAAAGAAGAAAAATTGTTCAGCTTACTTTAAGAAACGAAATGCGCTTGGATTTTCACAGCGTTGCCGAACCATTAACAATTGAGTGTATTGCCGGTGAGGGTGAACTGATAATAGAAACCGGTGACAAAACAGATAAGATCGAATTGAACCCGGGTACTTACATAACACTTGAAAGTAATGTTATGCACGATGTGGTCGGCAAACCTTCTGTTTCTATTATACTAACAAGATTTTTATCAGTAAAAGAGTAACCAATTTTATAATGCGAGCTTTTGAGATATCTATGTAAGATGCTCAGATATAATAACAATCAAACAAAATAATATAAAAGGAGTAATGAAATGAAACTAAAATCATTTTTAATAACAGCAATTCTGATGGTTGCAACTATCAGCTTGTCAGCACAGACAAATCCTCGCAGCGGCAAGTTTGGTGTCGGTATAGATGATATTTCTACATCACCAAATTTTCTGTTCAAATACTATTTAACAGATAATTTCTCTATGAATTTCATAACAGGGATAGACCTGGAATTTCCTGGTGCGGACGCTCCGGAAGGTTTAACAAAACTTGATGGTTATAACCTGCGGTTGGGATTAGCCGGTATGTACCATTTCAACATGGATAGAGTATCACCCTACCTGGGTCTTGAAGCTATATATGGGATAAAACAGAATGCGGGATATTATGCTGTTGAACCGGATCCCAAAAACAATGTAATGCTCGGCTTAATAATAGGCGCGGATTATTTTCTTTTCGAGAAATTCAGTCTTGGAATCAAACAGAATCTAAATTTTGATTTTCAGCTTTCCAGAGATATACCTGTTGAAGAGACCGATATGTTCATAAATACGACTACGCAGTTTACGGCCAGATACTATTTTAATTAGTGTAAAAACTTCAACCGGTAATTTTCCGGCTGTTCTTTGAGCAGCCGGAAAAAATATTTAATTATAATAATCAGTATCGTAAAGGAGTTTATAAAATGTTTAATACTACTCAAACTATGAGCAAGATAGTTTGGATTAAGTCATTGGATTTAATCTTTTCAAAAGGAAAAAGATTATTCAGGAATGCATTTACTCCATTGCTGATTACTATGACGCTTTCTTCAACAAATATGATTGCACAAATCAACAACTACGAAAATCTCCCCTCAGGTTTATCAAGCCGTTCTAATAATTCTATAACTCAGTATATGATTAATGAAGGTAATACGGAAAAAAAATATTGGCTTCCGGCTATTGAAATTATCGGATTAAATTTAGGCGTGGGGGCATTTAATACTTATATAATGAATGAAGATTTTGCGAAAATCAGTTGGAAAACTATAGGTGATAATTTTAAAACAGGCTTCGTTTGGGATGAAGATCCGTTCCTGATGAATCATTTTATGCACCCGTTTCATGGTGCTGCCTACTTTAATTCTGCTCGTTCGAATGGACTTGAGTTCTGGGAGTCTGCTCCTTATGCATTATTCGGGAGTTTTATGTGGGAGTTCTTTATGGAGAATGAACCTCCGTCTTATTATAATGATATTGTTAACACACCCGTGACAGGTATAATCTTAGGTGAGATATCTTACCGGGTTTACAAGTTTCCTTGGTACGGTAACAATTATTTTCTTAGTTTTATATAAATCAAATGTCTATTTCAAAAAGAAAAATAGCGCAAAAAATGAAGTTGTTAATAAATAAAAATAATTATCTCGGTATTCCTCTGTGTTTAATAAGTGTAATGCTCCCTCTTATTACACAAAATACACAGAGGGTATACCGTGCAAGAAAGATTGATTATAAATAAAAAGGTAAAACTATGTACAAAAGAGTAATTAAAAATAGATGGATTTTATTAGCAGTTACGTTAATAATATTTACAGCAAGTACAATAGCTCAAGTTGAAATTCATAAAAATCTTCCGAACATAATATTAAGTGGAACTAACGGTGGTAATATTGACGGAAGCGATTGGGAAAGCGGTAATCTTACAAACAAGATTAACCTAATTTATTACGTATCTCCAAGTCAACAAAAAGTAGTACAACCATTGCTTGAAATAATAGATGATAAAAACTATCCGTCCGAAATGCTTTCTACGACAATAATAATAAATACAAAAGCCACCTGGATACCGAATTCAGTAATTGTAGGAAAAGTTAAGGGAAAGGCTAAAGAAGATACAACAAAAACTTATGTGCTAGATAAAAAAGAAATACTTCTTAAGGAATGGAGTCTGTCGGAAGATAACCCGAACATTTTATTGATAAACGGGAAAGGTGAAGTAGTATTTATTCATACCGATGAATTGGCGGAAGAAATTGAAAACGAATTGATAGATCAAATTGAATTACTAATAAATAAAGGAGAATCGAAATGAAACTCACAAGAATATTTATAATAACATTGCTGGTAACGGTAATCGGTTTTGAGTCTCAAGCTCAAGAAAAATTAACCGGTCAGCAGATAATTGAGAATGTTTATTACCGTGAAACCGGCAATGATGCAACATCAGATTTAACAATGACATTAATCAATTCACGAGGTAGTGAAAGAGTAAGAGAGATAAAACAATTCAGCAAAGACTACGGCAAGGAAGAAAAAAGTATAATGTTCTTTCTTTCTCCAGCTGATGTACGCAACACATCTTTTATGAATTGGAGCTACGACGAAGCGGGGAGAGACGATGATCAATGGATTTATCTTCCTGCACTTAAAAAGTAAAGAGAATCTCAAGCGACAGTAAAAGCGATTACTTTATGGGATCGGACTTTACTTACGACGATTTAGGTGATCGTCATCCTTCGGAAGATACTCATAAACTTCTACGTGAGGAAAAACTTAACGGGGAGGAATGCTACGTTGTCGAAAGTATTCCTAAAGAAAAGGGATATATGTATTCGAGAACTGTTACGTGGGTGATTAAAGATAAATGGATTGGAATGAAGAAAGAATTCTATGACCAAGACGGTGACCACTTAAAAACTTTGTCAGTTGAAAAGTATGATAAGATAGACGGTTACTGGGTTATTCTTCATTCGGAAATGCACAACGTACAAAAAAATCACAGAACAATAATGAACTTAAAAAACGTTGAAATCAACATCGGTATTGATGACGGTATGTTCACAGAAAGAATGATGAAGCGAGGTTTATAATGTTTGCTAGATTAATTAAAACAGTATTGCTGTCAATAATGCTGGCATCTTTGGTTAATGCACAAGATTTATTTTTAAGCGGTTATGCGAGAACTTATCTTGGTGCTTTAACAACAGGCGAAAGCGAGTATTCAATTATACAAAACACTTTCGATCTAAACTTCGAACACAGCCGGGGCGATGTCTATTTCAAAGTAAACCCGTTTCTTTATCATTATTCGGATAAGGATTTGGAATTAGGATTTAGACAAGCCTATATGGATTTATATTTTGATTCTTTCGATATACGAATAGGTAAACAGCAGATCGTTTGGGGTAAAGGAGACGGCGTATTCATAACAGATATTGTTTCACCAAAAGATATGAGAGAATTTCTGCTGCCGGAATTCAGCGAAATTCGTGTCGGAGTAACTTCGCTTAAATTCAATTACTACTCCGGAGGCAGCACATTCGAGTTAGTCTGGATCCCGGTTTTTACACCCACTCAAATGCCTGATGAAAATTCTATTTGGAGTGTAAAACCAAACTATCCGCTTCCATACAGTATTGATTACTCAAATTCGGATGTGAAAAATAAATTAAGCAACAGTGAAGTCTTTGCTAAATACTCACTTCTTTCTTCGGAGATTGATTTTGAAATTATGGCGGGATACTCCTGGGATGATGACCCTACTTTTCATTCTGAAAAAATACTAAATCCGGTAACCGGTATTGTTGATTCAGTTATACTTAAACCTGAACATCACCGCTTAGCAACTCTGGGCGGCAGCTTTAGTACAACTATTGGTCATGCAGTTCTTAGAGGGGAAGGGGCATACTACAACGGAAAACATTTTCAATCTACTAATCCGAAATACTTAGACGGAACAGAAGAGAAAGATTACATTCACTATTTACTCGGTATTGATTACAGTATAGGCGATCTAAAACTAAGTACACAATTTATTCAACAAGCGATACTTGATTACAACGATTATTTACTTAATGATGAATTTGAAAACACAATGACGTTTCTTGCGTCGATGGATTTCTTGCGCGAGACTCTTAATGTAGAATTGTTTTCATATATCGGTTTAGATAACGGTGATGCCCTGATTCGCCCTAAATTAACTTATGATTTTGTTGATGGGTTTCAAATTCAATTAGGGGCAAATTTATTTTTCGGTGATGAAGGACAGTTTGGAAGATTCGATAAAAACGATATGGTTTAAACGAAGATTAAATATAGTTTTTAAATGCAAACATGAATACAAACAGAATATTAAATATTATCAAAAAAAGCATTGGTCTATTTATAAAATTGCCAGCAGTAATTGTTATGGCGGCAATGTCGCTAACTGCTCTTGATCAACTAGATATATTTAGTGAGAATTCTATTTTTTATGGATTAGATTATATTCCTTCACTCCTGATCACGATGGTGGTTATCCCTGTATTTATAATTCGGATTTTACTTGGATATAAAAAATCAGCATCGGTTTTCATCATAATATTTTTGTTTTACTTTTCACAATTTGGTGATGAAAATTTAATTGCTTCCGTTAAATCGAATACTCACAATCAATTTCATAAACCGGATATTTCGGTAGCAGCAATTAATGTTCAATACTATGCAAAGGGTTTCGAGAATGTAATTAATAAAATAAAGGAAATTGATGCTGATGTTGTTTTAATCACTGAAAATGTACTTAACGAAAAACAAACTGCAATTTTTGACTCAATAGCTTATCCTTATAATGTTATAACGGGACGACCGGGGTCTTCAGCAATTATGTCAAAGTATCCCATCCTTAATTATAAAGAAATTGAGCTCCCGAGTTATCAAGCGTCATTAAGCAGAAGTAATGATCTTGATACGCTTCACCGCAATCCGCATCGAGCATTTCTTCACGCTGTTGTTGATCTAAAAAATACACCGGTCAATATTATTTCAATTAGATTACTTGGCGGAAGACCAAAGGATAATAGTCTAAAAGAATCTATCCGTTGGGGTAGATACTTAATTGATGTACATCAAAAAGAAATCGACTTTTTTATTGATTATATTAATAATATTGATGGTCACATAATCTTCGGCGGCGACTTAAATGCACACTCAACTTCCAAAACAGTAAGAAAATTAAATGAAACAGCCATCGATGCTTATACGATTTCAAATTCTTTAATTGGCAATACTTTCAGTCCTCCGTTCCCGATTTTGCGTATAGATTATCTTTTTGCAAAGAATGAAATAATACCAGTCTACTACGAAAAACTGGACGTTATTCTTTCGGATCATTATCCGATTTATGCTGAATTTTCAATCAACAACGGCGAGAATAATTAAATGAAATTAACAAGGGTACATAGCAGCAGTTTTGAAATACAATCGTTTTTATTTATTGAAAAATTATTTGCCGTAATGAAAAGTATTTTCTCAAAAAATGCTGAAATAATAATCAGTCAATACAAACATTTAATTGAATTATCTCCCGAACCAATAGTTATTCTTGAAGAAGACAAAATAATATTTGTCAACAAGCCTGCTGTAATTCTGTTTGGAGAGGAAAATGAGAAGGCATTAATAAACCAATCAATGATTGACTTTGTCGAAGCATCATACAAAAACAAAGCACGCGAAAGTCTAGCTAAAATTATTCTAAGTGGTGAAGATTCCATTATAGCAGATGTTCAAATCAAAAATCTAAAAAGCGAATTGCGTTATATACAAGGTATTGCAACGGAAATATTTTTTGATAATAAAAAAGCAATTCTTGTTATGCTTAGAGATATAAGTGAAATGAAAGAAAGAGAAAAAGAACTCAAACAAATAGCCGAAGAAGCCCAAAAGGTTGAGCAGTTAAAATCACAATTTCTTGCACAGATGTCACACGAAATTAGATCACCGCTTCACGCTATGATGATCGCAATTAATCTATTAGAAGAAGAACTGACTGTTGACGAAAACGATACTAATTCAAACTACTTTATGGTTATCAAATCTGCGAGCCGTAGAATAATCAAGACGGTAGATTTGATACTCAACTCAGCCGAATTAACAAGTAACCTATACAAGCCTATATTTAAAGAAGTCGATATCCGCACAATACTTTCGCAATTGGCAGCCGAATATAAAAATACTGCCGGCGGTAAGGGTATTGAATTGAGATTAAAAACATTGACGAAACATTCAAAAACAATAGGTGATGAATACAGCTTAACTCAAATATTCTCCAACCTCATTGATAACGCAATAAAATTTACTATGGAAGGGAAAATAGATCTTGTTCTGAGAAGAGATTCCGAATTCAATTTAATTGTTGAGATAATTGATACCGGCGTCGGTATCTCAAGAGATTATTTACCCAAAATATTTGCGGAATTTACTCAACAAGAAAATGGATATAATAGAGGATATGAAGGTACGGGGTTAGGTATGGCAGTAGTAAAAAAGTTTTGTGATCTCAATGATATTGATATATGTATTGAAAGCTCGGTAGGAACAGGTACTATTGTCAGTTTAACTTTTTTGACCGATAGAAAAGAGAGGTAATGGATTGGGAAAGAATAATATAATAACTATATCATTTATACCGATACTATTTATCATGACGTTGTTTGTTGTCAACAAATTCCAAGCACAAACCAATTACAATACAAATTTACCGTCCGGATTATCGGCTTACTCATCAATTTACCAATCAGAGCCAGTTGAAGTAAGTACAACTAAAGAAAAAAATTATGTACTTCCTGCAGTTGAAATAGTGGGATTAAATTTATTTTTAGGCGCTTTTAACACTTATGTAAGTAAAGAAGATTTTGCTAAAATCAGCTGGAGAACAATTGAAGATAATTTTAAGACCGGGTTTGTTTGGGATGAAGATCATTTTTTAATGAATCAATTTCTTCAT